>CAYUAN010000348.1:0-3810 GCA_964442545.1 uncultured Prolixibacteraceae bacterium
GAATGTAAAACTGTGAAGGAGAGTGGTTATAATAAATTCAGTTCTGTGTCACGTCAAATAAAATCATATATAAAATTAGCAACAGAGAATGGTTATGATGTTGTAAAAACATTAATAGTTGCTCCAGACTTTAGTGATGATTTTGTTAATGATTGTGACTTGGATTTTGAATTAAACTTATCATTAATTACAGCATCATCATTGAAGAATATTTTGGATGCATTTAAAAATTCTAAGCATAAACAATTCCCTTATCAATTATTAATGAAAGATGTTTTAATTAAAGAAGATAGAATTATAAAAGCGATAAATAAATAAAATTATGCCCGAGTTAAAGTCTCAAAAATATAATTTCACCTTAGGGCACCGGATAGAGGATATTGCCCGTTTGGAGCATATTATTAAAGAACTGGCGCAGCTTTGGGATATTGATGAGAAAAGTTTATTTCAGTTGAATTTAATTCTGGAAGAGCTGATTAGCAATACCATGTTTTACGGTTTTAAGGATATGGAAAACGGCAGGGTGGATGTGGAATTGTTTTTCGACGGCAAACATATTCATGTGGATATCCACGATGATGCCCGGGCTTTTGACCCCACAAAACATGACCATGATCCGAGCGGACATGATTTGGATGAGCGGGATATCGGCGGCTTGGGGCTGTTGCTAACCAGGCAAATCAGCGAAGATTTGAATTATCGCTACGAGGAAGGTAAAAATAAATTACATTTGAAAATAAATACCGAGCGAAATGCAGTTTAAACATCAATCAATACCACAATTTGAACTTTTAATTGTTGAAGGGCGGCTGGACACGAATACGGCAGACTTCCTTGATGAAAAAGTGGAAGAATTGCGCCGGACGGGCTGTAGTAATTTTTTATTCGATTTGCGCAAGCTGGAATACATTAGCAGCTACGGTATTCGTATATTTGCAAAACTCTTGCGCAACAGTTGCCGCATTTCTCTGGTGATAACAGATAAGAATATATGGGAGATTGTGGAAATGGCGGGCTTGTTGGATCTGTTGCATGTAACCGACACCCTTGAAGAGGCAATTTTAGGACTAAGCAAAACAAAATAAAACACAAGAATATGGAATCAAAATTTAGAAAAGAAGGCGAAACTACCATTCTGGAAATTCAGGGCAGGCTCGATACCAGTAACTATGAGGAATTCGGTAAAATCCTGGATGAGAAACTTGAGGAAGGGGAATCTTATATCGTGGTTGATATGGAGGATCTGGAATATATCAGCAGTTCGGGATTGCGGGTGTTTTTGGCCGCACTGAAAAAAATCAGAGCCAAGCAAGGCGATATCGCTCTCTGCTGTATGTCCGATAAAATTAATGAGGTATTTACGATATCCGGCTTTTCGAGCTTATTTAAGATATACGACCGTATGGACGATGCCTTGAAGTAGAAAAACGATTAATCACACGAATAAACACAATAAGACATGGAAAACGAATTTTTAAATATACCCGAAGAGGTGGCGCTCTTAACCCTTGGTGAGGACGGGGAGATACATCCGAAAATTAAAAGCCCGAAATTTGACATCGTAATTGCGGCTTCCATACTGATGGACCTGGCTTTGCATAACCGTATTGATACGGATATGAAGAATATTATTCCGGACAAATTGGAACCGATGAACGATCCCATACTCGATGTGGTTATTGAAGAACTGAAAGAAAAAGGCGGTCCGGTGCCGATTAAGGATATGATTTCCGAATTGAGTCTGATGGGACAGTTTTTCCGTGATGAAATCGGAAAATCCTTGCTTGCCAAAAAGGTGCTGAAAGTGGAAAACAAAAAGGTAATGTGGATGTTTTCCAAAAAGGTTTACCCCGTTGTAAACGATCAGCCGGTGAAAGAGGTAAGCGCACGTATTCGCGATTTGGTTTTCAGTAATGAAATTCCCGACCCGCGTGATATCGTGATACTGAGCATCTTCAAATATGCCGATCTTTTGGATGTGCTATTTACCGAAGAAGAACTGAAGGATTATGAAGAGCGCATTAACCAGATTGCCAAAATGGATATGATTGGCCTGGCCATTGGCGAGGAGTTGAACCGTTTTAAGCTGTCCGGAATAAAGAATTTCCTGAAAGGTGAGGATAAGACTCCCGAGGAGATGCTGGAAGAGCATGTGCGCGAGTTGAAAGAGAAATTCCGCATTACCGACAATTCCAAGTTGCCGGCATGGCTGCGTCGCGGCACGCCGCAATATGAGAAGACTTTGGAATTTGTTCGCGAAAAGGGAACGGCTGATATTACCTATAATCACCGCACCAATACCTATCATGTAAACAGCTATTCATTCAGCGGACATGAGTTTGGCAGTGGCGGTTGATAAATACAAAAAGCAACGAATAATTTCCGGCCATTGCCCTGCGCAATGGCTGTTTCATATAATCGAAAATACATAGCGTAATGGCAAAATTTAAAGTTGGTGACCGGGTAAAATTTCTGAATGAAAGCGGGGGCGGAGTGGTTACGGAAATTGTTTCTCCCAATATGGTTAAGGTAGAAACGGAAGACGGATTCGCGATTCCGTTTATGACTCGTGACCTGCTGCTGATTCAGGAGGAAAGCATGGCGGAGAAAATGTTTGTGGAAGAGCATCTGAAAAAAGAAAATCTGCCGAAAACGGAGGCCGTGGAAGAGCAAGAAGCAGAAAAACAAGAGAACGTAAACATCAGTTCACTGATTATTTATCCCAACGACCGCAAACCCGAAGATTTTGCCGTTTATCTGGCCTATGCGCCACAGCAGCAGGGTTTGTTGATTACGGGTGAGCTGGATATTTATCTGGTAAACTTTTCGGCACATCGAATATTGTTCAGCATCAGTCTGAAAGGCACTTCCTCTTATACGCATATTCTGAATGCCGAAGTGCCGGAGTTTTCCCGTTATTTTATCGATACCATCAGTCGTGAGGAGCTGGACTCATGGCTGAATGCCAATGTGCAAATGATTTTTACGAAAGCGCAGATGCAAAAACTTCCCGCGCCCGTGAGTACGGATGTGCGGATTAAAGGCAGCCGATTTTATAAGGAGTCGGCTTATCAGGATTCCTTGTTTTTCAAGCGGAAGGCATTCTTGTATCGCTTGCTTGAGTTGCGTAATATCCCGCTGATGGATGAAATTGAAGTGCAAAAGGAAGATGTTCAGCCGGTACAAACGCAGGGGGCGGTTTCTATGCCCAATGACGAAATATTAAAGCATAAAACCAAAGAAGGAGAGGCTGTGGTGGATATGCATATCTGGGAATTGGTGCCGGACCATTCGGGCATGAGCAACCGGGAGATGCTGGATGTGCAGTTGGCTTATCTTGAACGCTGCCTGGAAAGCGCCATCGCGCATAAGTTCCACAAAGTGATATTTATACATGGTGTGGGTACGGGCAAATTAAAACAGGAGGTGCAGGAGATTTTAAAGCAATATGACGGTATTTATTTCCGCCCGGCATCCATGGCCGAATATGGCGTTGGGGCCACGCAGGTTGAAATCCCGGAGAATTTCTAATGCTAATTTGATGCAAATTAAATTTTTCAGACGCAGTTCCTTATGATTAATATGATTCTGTCTTTTTACTTTTCTTCGAAAAGTGCAAAGACAATTCTTAAAACATTGCGCAGCAATAAAGATCATACAAAATCATATAAATCCGCGTCAAAGAAAGTTGCGCAGCAACAAAAAATTCCGGCTTATCTTGATGCAAATTAGTTTTTTTTCAGACGCAGATCCTTATGATTTATATGATGTTGTCTTTTTACTTTTCTTCGAAAAGTGCAAAGACAATTC
>CAYUAN010000349.1:0-1972 GCA_964442545.1 uncultured Prolixibacteraceae bacterium
TCATAGCCGTATCCAAACTTTGCAGTTTCTGAACCTCATCGGCTTGCTGCTCGGCCCAGGAATTATACTGGCGCACGGTCTCGGCAATTTCCGACAAATAGCGCACCCGCTTGGGCGGGATGATGTAAATCTTTTCGGGCAAATCCTCATCCGCATCGAAATGTGATGAGAAATCCTTACCCGTTTTCTCGCTTACCAACTCCATCAATTTGCGGAAGAAGGCATTTACACCCGGATCGTTAAATTGCGAAGCAATGGTACCGAATACCGGCATATCATCCGGATTTTCGTCCCAGCGGTCGTGGTTGCGCTGATATTGTTTCTTGACATCGCGCAGGGCATCCAAGGCACCGCGCTTGTCGAACTTATTCAACGCGATAATATCGGCGAAATCCAGCATATCGATTTTCTCCAGCTGGGTAGCCGCGCCGTATTCAGGCGTCATCACATAGGCCGCGATATCACTGTGGGCGGTGATTTCCGTATCACTTTGCCCGATACCCGATGTTTCCAAAATTATCATATCATAGCCGGCCACTTTCACGATATCCAGGGCATCCTGCACATATTTCGATACCGAAAGATTGCTCTGGCGGGTAGCCAGCGAACGCATATAAACCCGCGGATTATTGATGGAATTCATACGGATACGATCGCCCAGCAAGGCGCCGCCCGTTTTCCGCTTGGAGGGATCAACGGAAATTACCGCGATGGTTTTATCGGGGAAATTGTCCAGATAGCGACGAATGATTTCATCTTCTAACGACGACTTTCCGGCACCGCCTGTTCCCGTAATTCCCACAACCGGCACTTCCGATTTGGCGGCCTCCGCCTTAATGCTTTTGGCCAGTTCCGAAACCGCTTCGGGATAATTCTCCACAGCCGAAATCAAACGGGCAATACTGTTGATGTCTCTGGCTTTAATTTTCTCAATACCGAAATCAATATTGACCCCGGTAGGAAAATCACAACCTTTAACCAGGTCGTTAATCATTCCTTGCAGGCCCATCTCCCGTCCGTCGTCCGGCGAATAGATACGCGCGATGCCATAATCCATCAGCTCCTTTATCTCGGAAGGAAGAATCACGCCTCCTCCCCCGCCATAAATCTTGATATGGCCGTTGCCGCTTTCCTGCAGCAGGTCGTACATATATTTGAAAAACTCCATGTGGCCGCCCTGATAGGAGGTGATGGCGATTCCCTGCACATCTTCCTGAATGGCGCAATCCACAATCTCCTGCACCGAACGGTTATGCCCCAGGTGAATCACCTCGGCCCCTGTGGCCTGAATCAAACGGCGCATCACATTAATGGCGGCATCGTGGCCGTCGAACAAACTGGCTGCGGTTACAATACGAACATGGTTTTTGGGTTTATAGCGGTCTTTGCTTATCATAATAAAATAACTTTGTTTACACTATTGTTTGTTGCTGTTTTGAAGTGGCCAAATTTAGTGAAAATCGGTGAGATGATTGAGTTTGAATGCTTAATATTGACAGCTCAGTTTTATTATTCAATAGTAATATGAAAATATCTTGAATCCAAACCATCCATAATAGTAACAGTTGTACTAGCTGAAACTATATTCCCCTGATAATCCGTATCAAATGATAACGAACCTCCATGATAAGTATATCCGGAGTTATTATAGCCGTCATGAACATTACCACCATTTCCAAAGTCAATTACCGTGACTTTATTATATTCTACATAAACCCGTAAAGTATAAGTACTATAGCCTACTCGCACAGTGGCCCTGTACCAGCCATCATCAATTCCTCCATAGTAATTACTCTTAAGGGATTCCGTTATTGGTATTTCATTTGTTTTTGATTCATATGATACCCCAAAAACATTAACTGAAAGAAAAACTAAAAATATTAAAACTAAAGATTTCATTTTATTTACGTTTAGATTAATTAATAATTCAAATATCAAGCACAAAGAAATAAAATGAAATATTATTAATACA
>CAYUAN010000350.1:0-10623 GCA_964442545.1 uncultured Prolixibacteraceae bacterium
TTCCCCGCTGGGCGAATAAACGCTGGGGGGGATTTGAGTTCCCGAATAAGTGGCCAGTAATGTAGATGGGGTAGTGGCCGGATTGTAAATCTTTATCAGGTCTTTACCCGCTTCGGTTTGGAATTTGGTAAAATACAAGCGAACCGGCTCTCCGTTTGCAGGTTGAATATACCAACGGCATAATGTTCCGTTATTGTATGGCAATGAGTTGCTTCCGTCGTTAAATGTATCTGTTGCGGCAGTCAGATTCATAGTCCCCTGGCAAAATACGGGAAGCACCGAACGATAACTTAGACCGAAACCTTTGCCTTGCATCGTACTATCACTAGTAAAGCGGATAAATACCACATCATTTGTGGAACTGACACTGCTAAGCAAAGCTCCGCTATAGGCTTGTGCCAGAACGGGAGCTGAGGAAGAATTTCCATCGTAAAACGTCAGGGTGTCGCCGGGGGCTAAATCAATTTCATCAAAACTAATTACCAGATGGTCAATATTTGGCGGACTGATCAGCCATTGGCAGTTGTTATTCGGGTTATAATCCTGTGGCCCGCTGCCATCGTATAATGTACCGTATTTTGCTGTCAGGGTAGTGGTGTTGCTATTGCATCCTGACGGATAATTTGTTGCCGGGTAAATGTCAAAAATTGCCTGCTGCCCATTACTAAAACTGCTGCTTCCCGGATTCAGGGCATTCAGATAAAAGTACCCGTTAAAGGCGCCGCCCCAGCCCCAATTGAAATGGAAGTAATCGCTTCCCTGATAGCCGTCCAGATTAAAGGCGTGACCGCCGCTTCCGTAACCGGCATAAAAAAGCGGAATCCCGCTATCGATATTGTTTACGATTTTATTTACCCATTGGGCATAAGTAAAATTGCTTTTGTATTCCAAAGCCAGACTGTTCTGGTATCCGAAGTTTTGTTTCATCGAGATCACCGTCATGGCGGGCCATGCGCCTGAACCGGAAGCGGAAAAATCCATTTCGACGGCTACGGCACAATGATACAGTAGCTCGGCAATTTCGTAATTCCCGCCCGGTGGCATGGTGTTGGTCATGCTGTTGTAATCGTAGGTGGCAGCAGCGAAATTTGCACTGAGCGTACCGTAATTACAGGTGTAGCTGTGTGAACCGATGCCGCTGGCGGGATAGCGGTAGTAATACATGATTTGCGCCATGGCTACGGCCACACAACCGGCGTATGCATGTCCGCCCGGGCCAAATTGATCCACAGGGCTTAAGGCATTGTATTGCGCATCCTGATTCCATTTGGCATGCAATAAGGGGGCAACACTTTTACCTCCGAAAACCTGTAAGTTTTGAGAATTTGACCAGTGTTGCCAGGCTTGGCTAATTTCGTTGGTCGGGCTTAAATTATGTTGCCGGATATAGGCTATCTCATCGGCACGACTGTTTAGCCAGTCGCTGTAGTTCGGTGCCTGATTTTCATTCGTGATTTGTCCTTCAAAATCATAGGCCAGAACAGGCCAGGCAGCATCATCGGCCGCCACACTGACAAAACCTCCGTTTTTGAAATTTACGTGGTAAATTGCCGCTTTCCCATTGCGTAATTCCACCACAACAGACTGAACCTGAATTTGCGACAGCTCAATATGTGTTTTTGCGTTTATGCGTTCCCAATAAAAATTACGGGCCAGGGTTTCGGCTTGATCGCTACTTACAAAAATGGCAAACAGCCCTTGGTAAATAAAAAGGATAATGAGTGTGAGTATATGATTTAATTTCATAATGTTCTTTTGAATTTCGCTAACAAGTGGACAAATATAATCTTTAAATGTTGCATGCTTTAGCAGAAAAACGGTATCATGATAAACATTATACCTGGCAGGAATAAGTAAGATGAATTTAAATAGTTGATATATAGGTTTATGGGCAATAAGCCGTATTTAATGTTTTTATTGCTCATATTTTATCCTCTGACAGTAAGTAATCAAAGATACTGAAAATGGGCGATTGCTGAGGAAATAGTATTTATTTGTTTAAATCATTCGGAGTTCTTTCAAACCAATGCTGCGGAGTGAACAAATTCATAAACTATAAATATAAAAATCATGTACATTTGTTTGCCTAAAGCACATGCCTATGAAGATTTTGATTTTATGCACCGGAAACAGTTGCCGCAGTCAGATGGCCGAGGGCTTTTTGAAGTCGTTTGATGATTCGCTGGAGGTTTATTCGGCCGGAACACAACCGAGTACGGCCGTTCATCCCAAAGCCGTCCGGGTGATGCAAGAGGCGGGTGTGGATATAAGTTCCGGATACCCGCAATCGGTGGATGAATTTCTGGATATGGACTTCGATTATGTGATTACCGTTTGCGACGGAGCTAAAGAAACATGTCCCGTTTGGCAGGGCAATGTGAAACACCGTTTGCATATCGGGTTCGAAGATCCCGCGGAAGTGGTGGGAAGCGACGAATTTATTTTGTCGGAATTTCGCCGTATCCGCGATGAAATCAAAAGGGATTTCGGGCGCTTTTATCATGAGCAGATTAAAAAACAATAAAGGAAATTTCTATGGGCCATCATCACCATCATCATGAGCACGGAAGCGGTAAAAACCTTGGAATAACCATATTGCTCAATATTATTATTACGCTGGCCCAGCTTGTCGGGGGCTTGATTTCGGGCAGTATGGCGCTTATCAGCGACGCTACTCATAATTTTTCCGATGTGCTTTCCTTAATTATTTCGTGGGTAGCCAAACGACTGGCACGTACGGAACCTTCCGCGGAAAAGACATTTGGCCGGCGGCGTTCGGAGATTCTGGCGGCATTTTTTAATTCGGCTACCTTAATCGTATTGTCGGTTTTTATTTTATACGAAGCTATTGAGCGACTCATCAGCGGGCCGAAAACGATTGATGCCTTTTGGGTAATCTGGCTGGCGGTGTTGAGTATCGCGGTAAACGGTTTGAGTGTATTGTTTATCCGTGGCGAAGCCAGAAACAATATGAATATGCGCTCGGCATATCTGCATCTGTTTTCGGATATGATTACTTCGGTTGCCGTATTGGCCGGAGGTTTGGCAATGAAATATCTGGGCTGGTTTTGGGTGGACCCGGTTTTCTCCATCGGTATCGCGCTTTATTTACTTTATCTGAGTTGGGATATTTTCCGGGCCAGCATCCGTATTCTGATGCAATACACCCCGCAAAACCTGGATTTGAAAGGGCTGCTGAATGAGCTGGAGCAAATTCCGGAGATTGATAATTTGCATCATGTGCATATTTGGCAATTGAATGACCACGATATAATGTTTGAGTCGCATGTGGATTTGAAAAAGGATATTCCGGTTTCCGCTTTTGATGATATTCGCCACAGGATAGAAGAAATATTGAGTAAATACGATATTCACCATGCCACATTACAACCGGAGTTTGAAGTGGATGATGATAAGGATGTGATTCATGCTCATTAAGATTTTTGATTTTTGATGTTTGATTTATGATTTTTGATGTCCACCTTCGCTAAAGCTGCGGTCGATAAATTTGATTAGAGATTTATAAATCCGAACACGCAATATACCAATCTGACGACAAAGTAAGAACTTAAACCAAACCTAATATAGCATGACAAAAAAACGACTTTCATTTCTCGACCGCTATCTTACCCTATGGATATTTAGCGCGATGGCCATTGGCGTGGGCATGGGACATTTCATTCCTTCCGTGGCGGACTTTTGGAATAATATGAGTAGCGGCACCACCAATATTCCTATTGCCATCGGATTAATCGTAATGATGTATCCGCCATTGGCGAAGGTAAAATATGAGGAACTGCGTGATGTGTTCCGCGACCGGAAAGTGCTTCTGCTCTCGCTGGTGCAAAACTGGATAATCGGTCCTTTTCTGATGTTTTTCCTGGCTATTATCTTTCTGTCGGATTATCCGCATTATATGTACGGATTAATTCTGATTGGCCTGGCTCGTTGTATCGCCATGGTGATTGTGTGGAACGAACTGGCGGAAGGCGATACCGAATACGCGGCCGGGTTGGTGGCCTTTAACAGTATTTTTCAGGTACTGTTTTTCTCGCTGTATGCCTGGTTTTTTATCAGCATCTTGCCGCTTGAGTTTGGCTTTTCGGGTAGTGAGGTGGATATTACCATCGGGGAAATTGCCAAAAGTGTTTTTATCTATTTGGGTATTCCGTTTTTGGCCGGTATCCTTACGCGCTATTCTTTGTTAAAGCTGAAAACCAAAGAATGGTATCAGCAGAGTTTTATCCCGAAGATCAGTCCGTTAACCCTGGTGGCGCTCTTGTTTACCATTTTTGTTATGTTCTCGCTCAAAGGCGAAAACATCGTTAAACTGCCCATGGATGTGGTGCGTATCGCCATTCCGCTGATTATTTATTTTGTGCTCATGTTTTTCGTTTCTTTTTTTATCAGCAAAAAAATGGGAACGGATTATGCGCGCACAACGACTTTGTCCTTTACCGCGGCCAGCAATAACTTTGAACTGGCGATAGCCGTTGCCGTTGCCGTGTTTGGAATTGGTTCGGGCGAGGCTTTTGCCGCGGTTATCGGACCTTTGGTGGAGGTTCCTGTTTTGATTTTATTGGTAAATGTGGCCTTAAAGATGAAGAAGAATTATTGGGTGTAAAGAAAAAGTTTACGCAGCAACTATATTGGCGTAAAGTCTATTTGTTGCGAAACGCAATATCAATCTTGTTGGTTTCCAATGTATAGGTGAATGTGGCACTCAAAGCGGGGGAATAGACGCTAAAACTTTCCAGGCCGTAAAGCGGGGCGTAAAGCCGGAAGGTGCAAATATCGGTAGCGGTAATATAGGGGGTGCTGCGCAAATGACTGTGAGAGAGGCTAAGTATTTTCGTATCGCCGTATTTGGTCGGCGCAGGAATCAGACGGCTGTGAAACTTTTTGAAATCCGTAATCTTGCCTTTTATATTGGCCGTAAACAGGTAATCGTTACCGAAAGGAATCACGTTTTCCCGGGAGGTGCCCGTCAGTACATAAAGCTTGTACAGCTTGCCGTCGGGAATTAAAACGGCGTTCAGATTGTAGCCCTGCGGGCATCCGACTTCATATTTCTTTTTACCGATTTGACTGATTATGGTATTTTTAATTTTCATCAATTCTTTTTCCCGGGTGCCTAAATCCCGTTTTTTATCCGACTGAAATGCCGCTTTTGTAAAATCATCGGTATAAGCGATTTCCAGAATGCATTGCTGCGCAGCATTCAGGATAAGAATCTTTATTGAATCTCCGGATTCGTACACCAGATAGCCCTCGAAATCAGGGCGGATATTTTCCATAATCATCGCCTGGTCGGTTCCCAGCCAGGCCGTTTGTTCATAACGGTACAGGCGGTTCGCTTCGGCCAGTATTTCGTTGGTCTTTTGGTTGATTTCCGCTTTGCTTTGCGCAAAGAGTGTAATGCTGTTTAATAGAAACAAAAAGAGTATCGTCATTCTCATAATCGTAGAGTTTTTATATTTATTCAAATCGCAGGGCTTTAATCGGGCTGATGCGGCTGATAATTCGCGAGGGCCAAAGCATCATCAGGGCGGTAATAAAAATCGTACCCAGATTCAGCAGCAAAATATATCCCCAATTCAGGTAAATGGGAATGGTGTCCATATAATATGTGTCCGGGTCCAGCGGAATAAGGCTGAATTTCAGTTGCAGCAAACTTAAACCGATTCCGATGATATTACCCAAAATCAAACCGCGTACAATCAAATAAATCGCATTGTAGATAAATATTTTCCGAATGCTTTTATCGGTGGCGCCCATGGCTTTTAGGGTGCCGATCATATTGGTTTTTTCCAAAATCAAAATCAATAATGTGGCCATCATCGTAATGCCCGAAATAAGCACCATCAGCCCCAGGATAAAGTAAACATTGGTGTCGAGCAGGTTTAGCCAGTCCATAATAAAGGGATAGCGTTGGCGCACGTTTTTGGCAATTAAATCATAACCGATCAGATCATTCACTTCGCCCGTAATTTGCTCCAAATCCTCATAATCGTGGATATTGACCTCAAAACCGCTGATTTGGTCATCCCGCCAATTGTTTAGCTTCTGAATCTGTTTGATATCCCCCAAAATAAAGCGCGAATCAAATTCCACCAGTCCGCTGTGGTAAATGGCGGCCACCCGGAATTTACGGATGCGGGGCGGCTCCTGGATAAAATACATCAGCACATGATCGCCCGTTTTGAGTTTTAGTTTGGATGCGATATTTTTCGAAATCACGATATCATTGGAACGGCTGCTGTCGGAGTAGTGCGGCAATCGGCCTTCAACAAGCCATTGCTTTACATTCGACCAGTCGTAATCGCTACCCACACCTTTCATCATTACGCCCTGTATCAGATTATTGGCTTTCAGGATACCGCCTTTGCGGGCATAGACCTGGATGTTTTTTACACCCGGCAGGGCTTTGATTTCCGGTACAAAATCCTGATTGCGACTGATGGGCGGTTGCTCGTATGATTCGTTATTGGTGAAACCCGTAATCTGAATATGCGCGTCGAAGCCCGATACTTTCTGGCGTACATTCTTCTGAAAGCCAATAACAATGCTTACCGAAAGAATCATTACACTTAAGCCCAGGGCGATGCTCAGTATGGCCAGGCGAATTACCGGACGCGAGAAATTGCTTTTATCCCGCGACAGTATTTTTTTCGATATGTAGAGTTCAAGATTCAAAATGCGCGTTTGTGTCGGAAACAAAAGTAAGATTTTATGGGCTATTTCTCCTTTTTCTTTTTTGCGGATTATTCAGGGAAAGGAGATTTCTTCTATAGAGTGCAATGGATGGTGTGTTATTTAGGTTTTTAAGATAAAAACTCAGGACATCGCTTATCGGATTTATGCCGCTAACATTATCCTGCAAAGCGGCTTTGTCTCCGACCATCATTTTTTATTACTTTTACCTTCCGTTTTTCAGAAGCAAAAATAAAATCATAAAGCTTTGAATATTTTTGACAGAATCAGATTGTTTTTTCTTAACCGTGCTATTCGTAAGGAGTTGCGCCATATTCAAAGGCGGAAAAAACTTTTTAATTTGCAGGAAGCAAAAAGTGTAGGAGTGGTATATAATGCCGCTACGGAAAATGATTACAGCCGGGCGGCAAGCTTAATCCGCCACCTTCAGGCGCAGGGCAAAATGGTGAAATCAATCGGTTTTGTGCCCTTAAAGGAATTGCCGCATTATACCCCGATGAAACTAAATTTCGATTTTGTAAGCCTGAAAGACCTGAACTGGTATCGCAAACCGAAAGGCCAGTTTGTTTCGGATTTTATCAAGCAGGAATTTGATATACTGATTGATTTGAATCTTACGGGCATCGACAGTATGCGTTATATCGTCAGTTTGTCGCGGGCAAAATTCAAAATCGGACGCTATACCGATGACCATAAAGATATCTACGATTTTATGCTGGAGGGCATCGAAGACAATCAGGTAAGTCTCTTTATCAAAGAGGTATTGCATTATTTGGAAATGTTTAAAACAAAATCATAATTATGGCAAAGAAAATTTACGGTACGGGAGTGGCTTTGGTAACTCCTTTTCATCCGAGCGGACAAATAGATTTTACGGCACTCAGCCGTTTGGTGAACCACGTAATCGATGGTGGTGTTGACTTTTTGGTAGCCCTGGGTACAACGGCAGAAACCGCCACGCTGAATGCCGATGAGCGCGCAGCGGTTTTGCAGGCGATTATTGACGAGAACGCCGGACGTGTACCGCTGGTGGTCGGACTGGGAAGCAATAATACACGTGCGCTGGCCAATGAAATTCATCATTTCGATTTCGAAGGTGTGGACGGAATTTTATCGGTAGCGCCTTATTATAACAAACCCAATCAGCGCGGTATTTACGAGCATTTTAAGCAAGTGGCGCTGTCCACCGACCTGCCCATAATTATCTACAATGTGCCCGGCCGTACTTCTTCGAATATTTCGGCGGAGACCTGCGTGCGCCTGGCGAATGATTTTGACAATATTGTGGCCGTAAAAGAGGCCTCCGGTGATTTGATGCAGGTAATGGAAATTATCAAAAACCGGCCTGAGGGCTTTCGTTTGTTCTCCGGCGACGATGCTCTGACCCTGCCGATGCTGGCCGTGGGTGCCGACGGGGTAATATCGGTGGTGGCCAATGCTTACCCGAAAATGTTTTCGGATATGGTGCGCACTATGCTCAAAGGCGGTAAACGCGCTGCTGCCGTTGAACAGCACTATCAATTGCTGGATGTGATTAACGCCTTGTTTGCCGACGGAAATCCCGCAGGCATCAAAGCATTATTGGAGCATTTGGGTGTGGTGAAAAATAACCTGCGCCTGCCTATGGTAAAGGTAAACCGTGCGCTAAACGCGGAATTGAAGAAATTTGCCCAAAACGCCGAATTAAAATAAAATGAAGCGGATTCTCTTTTTGTTCCTGCTTTTATCCCTTACTGTTGCCGGCCTGCGGGCACAGCAGGAGGAAAGAGCCGCACAGCAAATTCTGGAACAAAGAGGGGAGGTGTATTTCAGCTTTATACCGAAACCGTTTAACTCATTAGAGCAAATTAGCGGAATAATTTCCATAGACCGGATAAATGCGGACGGACGCGTTTACGCCTATGCCAATGCCCGTGAGTTTAACAGATTTCAAGGGCTGAAGCTTTCCTGGCGATTGGAGCAGGAAACGCTATTGCCGCTGCAAGGCTTGATGGCTCCGAGTATGGCGGCTTTTATGCAATCCTGGAACATCTACCCGACTTATGATCAGTACGATAGTTTAATGCATAAGCTGGCAACGGATTATCCTTCCATTTGCCGTTATCACGAAATCGGGAATACTCCCGGCGGACATAAAATCATGTTGCTGCAACTGGGGGATAATGTGGCCCAGCACGAAAAAGAACCACGCTTGCTTTATACTTCCAGTATGCACGGAGATGAACTTACCGGCTATGTTTTAATGTTGCGCCTGGCGCATTATCTTTTGTCGAATTACGGGCAGGATGCGCGGGTGGACTCTCTGATGAATAATGTGGAAATTTGGATTAATCCTCTGGCGAATCCTGACGGGGCCTATTACACCGCAGACTCGACCGTTATCAGCGCTAAACGCTACAACTATAATTTCGTGGATTTAAACCGCAATTATCCCGACCCTTATGCGGGGCAGCATCCCGACGGGAACAGCTGGCAACCCGAAACGCAGTATTTTATGGCTTTGGCCGATTCTTTGGAGTTTAATGTATCGGCAAATTTCCACGGTGGGGCCGAGGTGATGAATTATCCCTGGGACTGCTGGAGCAAGCTGCCCGCCGATGTTGATTGGTGGCTGTATGTTTGTCGTCAATATGCCGATTCTGCCCAGGCCAACGGCCCGCAAAACTATTTTACGGTGCCAAGCGGAACAGGTGTTATCAATGGCTATCAGTGGTATCCGATATTTGGCGGACGTCAGGACTTTATGAATTATTTCCAGCATTGCCGCGAGGTTACGGTGGAGCTTTCCGGCGCCAAGATGCCTGCCGTAAACGATTTGCCAATTTTCTGGAACGCTAATTTTGTGTCGCTGATGAATTATATGGAGCAGGCGCGCTATGGGCTGCGTGGCGTCATCACGGATTCGATTAGCGGCAAACCCTTGAAAGCCCGCGTGTTTATTACGGGTCATGATCAGGACAGCTCGCATGTTTGGTCGCGCCAAAGCGGAGGTGATTACTATCGTTATCTGGATTCGGGTTTTTACGATATCACCTATTGGGCCCCGCATTATAAAGCTAAAACCATTAGCAATGTGCACATCCAAAGGGACAGCAGCACGGTGGTAAATGTGGCTTTGGCAAAGGATTATACGGCAATGGGTGAATTGCCGCAATTTGATTTTCTGCTTTATCCCAATCCCGTGCAGGATGTTTTATTTATTCATTCTGCAAAAGAGGTGCAGTATGCTCGTTTGTATAGTCTTGAGGGCAGGGAGTTGAAACAATGGAATCTAAATTCCGCTAAGGAGTTTCAATTAAAAGCCGGTGATTTTCCCGCGGGTATTTATTTTTTGGAACTGATAAGCAGGGAAGGGGAGCGGGCAGTTCGAAGAATTGTTTTACACGAATAATCCGAAAAGCGATTTCTTGATTTTCTTTCTTCCCGGAATCAGGTTTATACTAAAACCGTATTTTTACCCCTTATTAAATCAATTATGGACGAGAAAAAACAACTATTCCGGGCGATGTACATTCCCTTATTGCTGTTGTCGGTAATGTGGATTGTATTTTTGATTTCCTATTTTTTCGGAATCAGTTTTGTTTTTCTGGGCATTCATCCGCGCCATGTGGACGGCCTGCCGGGTATAGCCACGGCCATTTTTGTGCACGGCGACTGGGAGCATATCATTAGCAATAGTTTCCCTGTTTTATTGTTGGGCTCGGCCCTGTTTCTTTATTATCGCGAATTCGCCTTTCGCCTGCTGGTTTACCTTACGTTGCTTACCGGATTTTATGTATGGCTGATGGCCCGCGACAGTTGGCATATCGGCGCCAGCGGACTGGTGTACGCCCTGGCCAGTTTTCATATTACCAGTGCTTTGTTGCGCCGGGAGATGCGCCTGTTGGCCTTTTCCATGCTGGTTATTTT
>CAYUAN010000351.1:0-3799 GCA_964442545.1 uncultured Prolixibacteraceae bacterium
GTTTTTAATCTCGAGGCTATCCACCGTAGTCCCGCAAACAGATGTAGCGCGCACCCAATACGTGCCCTTTGTATTAACGGTAATGCTTTGCCCTTTGCTACCGTTTTGCCAATAATAAACGGTTCCGGCTTCGGGATTTATTTTTAGAGTATAACTTTGCCCCTGACATAA
The DNA here is from genome assembly GCA_964442545.1 of uncultured Prolixibacteraceae bacterium. Classification (GTDB taxonomy): domain Bacteria; phylum Bacteroidota; class Bacteroidia; order Bacteroidales; family UBA1556; genus UBA6267. Next base: position 172 of record CAYUAN010000351.1, read on the forward strand.
AGAAGTGTCATTTCCTAAATTTACCTCGGGTACATCAACTACCTGAGCATTAAAATTCAGCGTATCAGATTCCTGACAATGATAAATGATTAACTGACAAGGATAACTGCCTTTAGCAGGATAAATATAATAGGGTTTGATTTTCTTTGAAATATCATTTGTCGTTTTGGGAACACCAAAATCCCAAATCAGGGAATCCACACTTAAACTGTCTCCAAAAAATCCGAAATAACTGGTATCGCCCACACAGGCAACATTCACATATGGCAAATAGGCTGTCTCATTGGGAAAGTACGGAGGGAGTCCAGATTCACATTTGTATCCTTCAAGGTAAAGCGCCTGGGCATTATAGGTACAGCCGCTGCCCATGGTATTAGGCGCCGATATCATACCCAGAAAATAAGCATTGTCCTGCGCCACATAAATACGGTCATCGGGGCCCAACTGTAAGGCGCCAAGTAATTGATTTGATGTGGAAATAATTTGTTTGGATTTCTGAATATCCGAAGCCGACCATTTAGTTAAGTCGAAATTATACAAAGTGCCGGAGGCGGAAGATGCATACAAAACCGTTCCGTCCGGACTAAATTCCACACCATAAGCCGCGCTGATATTGCTAAGTTCAATCGCATTACTCACGCTACCGTTTATATTATCGAATTTAAATAGTTCAACCGTGCCCGATCCCATCTTGGCCACCGCCAGTTTATCGCCTTGACGGCTTACTTTCATATAGCCCGTGGCATTCAGAATAATTCCGTTGTGCACGGTGCCCACATTTGAAACCACAGGAATCGTATCAATACCCTCTCCTGTTATGCGGTAGGCATAAAAAGAATTATTTCCCCAGCCATGCACCAGCAACCAGGCATCTTCGTTATTACAATGATGCACCACGCACATACGCTCACCAACACCCGTTTGCAAACTGATATTCTTCAATCCGTTTACTACCGCACCATTTACCAATACCGAATAACGGAGTCCGTCGGAACCGGCATCAGCATCCAAGGTAAACAGATAAACCGTATCCGCATTCAGTGGTTTTTGTAAAAAGATGGCAGATTGCGTAGCATGACGATCGCCCAGGAATCCATTGATTACAGGCTGACCGTTCGTCAACCAAACGTTCTCGCCATTCGAATAATAGGTAATTCCTGCGCTTACATCCGTAAAGGTGGCGCAACCTTCAGGGGTGTCCATTTGACCGTTCAGCAGCGCTTTGGGTAAAGAATTATTGGATGGAAATACAAGGCCGGCTTTATTGCCGAAATACCAAAGAGTGTTTTGAGAAAACAACAATACGGGAACTATAAAGTAAATAGCTAAAAGCCATACCTTTAGTAGTTTTGCTACACGAAAAACGTATTGTTTTTGCATTTCAATAATTGATGAATGAGCCCCAAAGGCACAAATATATAACACTATGTGTTAAATACCAAAAGATTAAGAATAAAGTTGTTAAAAAACAATTCGACAAAATACCCATAAGGTTTTCTTTGTCCCGTACATCCTGAATTTTCTTTCTGATATTTTGTTGAAAAACTTTTCCGATTTTCCGGTTAAAAAATCATGCTAATTTTTATCAACAGCAGACCTAAATTCACTTTTTAATAAGTACTTTTACCTTCCGTTTTTCCAAACTGTAAATCGTTTTTTTTATGTACCTGATATACGATACCGAAACCACCGGCTTGCCTGCAAATTACAATGCACCACTCAGTGATTCAGACAATTGGCCACGGCTGGTTCAAATTGCCTGGCAAGTACACGATAAGTATGGTAAGCTTATAGATGTCAAAAACTATATCATTAAGCCGGAAGGTTTTGAGATTCCATATTCGGGTGCAAAGATTCATGGAATCACCACTGAGCGGGCCTTGAAGTTCGGTATGGATTTGCAGACGATTTTGGAAGAGTTTTCGGAAGTTGTTGCACAAAATAAATTTATTATCGGGCATAATGTTAGTTTTGATAATAATATTGTTGGTGCCGAATTTTATCGAAAAAAGCTGACTAATGTATTGGAAGATAAAAAGGTGCTTGACACCAAAGAGCTGGGCACCGATTTTTGTGCCATAGCAAATCCAAAAACAGGGCGGTTCAAATGGCCCAATTTGGGAGAACTTTATCAAAAACTTTTTGACGAGCCTATAATCGAGGCGCATAATGCCGCTGCGGATGTAGAAGCAACGGCCCGCTGTTTCCTGGAAATGCTTCGAAAGGAGATTATCCCCTATTCCAAAGCCGGATTGAAAGCCGATGATTTCAAACTATTTCAAAAGGAAAATCCGGATACGATACAGCTAATCGGCCTGAATATCGAGCCATATAATCCCAATGACTTAACGGAAGAACATGCGGAAGAAGTAACAGAAACACCGTCTGTTGAGGATAGTGCCGCAGCGCAAAGTACAAATGAAGCTGATGAAATTCCGATGTTTACGCATCTTCATTTACATACGCAGTACTCCATACTTGACGGAATGACCAATATTAAGAAGCTGGCCGCCAAATTGAAAGAAGACGGACAGCAGGCCGTTGCCATTACCGACCACGGTAATATGTACGGGGTAAAGGAATTTCATAAAACTATGACCAAGGCAGGCATCAAGCCTATTATCGGAATGGAGGCTTACCTGGCTAAACGTACCCGCCACGATAAAGAGAATACCGATAAGAAAAGTTATCATCTGGTTTTGCTGGCAAAAAACGAAACCGGTTACCGTAATCTCATTAAATTATCGTCCCTGGGTTTTTCCGAAGGTTATTACTACAAACCCCGTATCGACAAGGAGTTATTGCGTACATATAGCGAAGGAATTATAGCTTCCTCAGCCTGTTTGGGTGGTGAAATAAACAGCAAACTGATGCATGAGAGTCTGGAAGCTGCCGAGCAGGCACTTTTGGAATACAAGAGCATTTTCGGGGATGATTTTTATCTGGAGATTCAGCGCCACCCCGCGGCCAATCCGGAGATGAACCAGTCGGTTTATCAGGATCAGCAATTTGTAAATAAGCATTTATTGGAACTGGCGGAAAAGCACGATGTTAAGTATATCGCCACCAATGATGTGCATTTTTTGAATGAGGAAGACGCGGCGGCGCATGACCGGCTTATTTGCCTGAATACCGGCCGCATGGTAACCGACGAAAAGCGAATGCGCTATACCGGCCAGGAGTGGATGAAAACACGGGAAGAAATGGCGCGTTTGTTTGCCGATTTGCCCGAGGCCATTGCCAACACTCAGGAGATAGCCGCCAAGGTGGAATCTTATGAGCTGGATTCCGACCCCATTATGCCGCGTTTTGCCATACCCGAAGAATTCGGAACCATTGAGGGCTATCGTGAACAGTTCACGGAAGAGCAACTTTTGGAGGAATTCGGTGAAAAATCTTACCGTCGTTTGGGCGGATATGATAAAGCCATTCAGATTAAATTCGAATCGGATTATCTGAAGGAATTGACTTACAAAGGGGCCGAAAAACGTTGGGGTGAACTGACGGATGAGATAAAAGAACGTCTGGAGTTTGAGCTGCAGACCATAAAGACTATGGGTTTTCCGGGTTATTTTCTTATTGTACAGGATTTCCTGAATGCCGCCCGTGATATGGACGTTTCCGTAGG
>CAYUAN010000352.1:0-3417 GCA_964442545.1 uncultured Prolixibacteraceae bacterium
TGTCCGCTATAATCCTCAACCGGCGGCAATATTCCGTAAAGGCGTGCGCGGGCTTCCACGGTCGCCTGCACCGCCTTACTCCATAATTTGCCGCCGGCCTGCGGGTTGTCGCTGCCATCCCTGCCGCGGGTGCAAGCTCCCGGTATTATTGCAAAATAAAACTGTTGCTGCTCAGGCCTTGCCTTTGGTGCCTTTATGCCAGGTTTTATGTTTCCGCTCCTTGTGCTTTTCAAACCAGCCCATCCTTATTTCATCGGCATCATTTATCATTTTTACATAAGGCTTGATATCCAGCAGGGGTGTACCGTCTATCATGTCCAAATCGCGGATATACACACGATTATCTTCCACACGCTCCACACGCACTACCGACATTCCCAAATGATTTGGCCGGCTGGGTGAACGGGTGGCAAATATGCCGCGATATTCGTTGTCCATAAACGGGCGGGTCTGCATCTTTACCTTTTCGTTCAGATGCAAATGAAAAATCAAAATAATATGTGAAAAACCTTCCAGGTCTTTGAGTCCTTCTTTATATTCCGGCAACAACTCCAAATAGCCCCTGACATCACGCCCTTCAATCGACTGTACGGGCATCGCATCGCCAACCTTAAAAGGGCTGCGGATATAACCGATTGGATTTAATACAATTTGTTCATTCATTATTTCTCCGTCATTTTCATAATGTACATTACCAATATCCCGGCTATACTGGCCAGATAAAGATAAATACCTGTACCCGGAATTCCCGATACCGCGCCGAGGGCCGTCAGTATTTGGTAGTAAGTAAAGAAGGCGAAGCCCGTAATATTTATAAAATTCAGCCCCCGTACCAGCTTGGTGGCCAAAGTGTATTGGCGTAATGCATTTTCCGGACTGATGGCTTTCGGATAATTAAATATATGCGGAAAACGATTGAGTATCAACAGCCCGATATAGATTACACCACCTACGACCGGCAAAATAAAAATGCTGCTTTTCGATGAAAAGGCATCCGCATTTCCTTTTATATCAAAATGTGAGGGAATGCGCTCCGGCAATTCGGGATAATAACGAAACACCAACCAAATCAGCCATATAAAGGCCGAAAAGGACAGGATTTCCAATGTCTTATCGTAAATATCAAGTTTTATTTTTAGTTTCGGTCTCATAGAAAAAAGCGTTCAATATCAAGATTTGCATGACTTTGAAAATCCGAATGCAAATCACGAAAATTATCTAAATCCTCAAATAAATCGATTACCTCATTTGCCTTGACCAATTCACTCTTCCTCGAAACAATTCCATTATAGGAGGAATGCTCCCAACTGCTTACCACATGGACGAATTTATGATGCACCGGATTCAGGTGTACATATAATATTGATTGACGCAGATATTGGTCCGAGTTAATTTCTTTTCGTTCAAAATTTGGCGAGAACAAACTCCCGTGCCTGCCTTGTTGTTTATTGAATGCCTGCGCGTAGGAGGTGAATAGGTTGGAAAACTGTTGGGAAATAAAGCGGGAACTGTCGAAAGCTACTTCCTTATCGCTTGTCGATTTTACAGCATTTCCCGCCAGGGCCTTTTTATGCTTTTTTTCCTCATCCTGCTTTTTTAATTCCGCCTCCGTCCGGATTTTGATAACCAAATGAAAATGGTTTGGCATCAGGCAATAGGCCAGGGTTTCGGCGATAGGAGAAATATGGCTTTGATAGCGTTGAAGGAAAAATTCATAGTTTCCCTTATTAACGAACAAGTTGTCGCTCCCATTCGCTCTATTGTAGAGGTGGTAGTACTTTTCCGGTTGTAAGAGGATTTTTGCCATGTCTATATTTTTTATTTTAATAAGCCATACTCTCCAAGAGTCCCAAACTCTTGGAGAGTATGGAGAATCAATAATAAATCTTCAAAACCTTCTTCTTAAAATAAATCACCGAATCATACTTTTTAAGAATATCGCTCCCCAACACACCATCGATTCCTTGATCGCCAATCATCTCGTAGCTTTGGTTCACATGGTTCATATCCAGTACGACAACCGGAAACTCTTTTATCTCCGCCTCGCCGAGCCGGAAGCTGTCCAATACCGCCACCTGGCCTTGCATGCTGTTTGTTCCCAATCCGGTGGACAATTGTTCCATATCTTCAAAATCCTCATCCGCTCCTTCGTGCAATATGGCCTGCAGGCGTTGCTTATCGAAAACCGTTTTACTTGCACCCGTATCCACCAACATACGGACGGATTTTCCGTTTACTCCGGCCTGAATCATTAAATGATAGCCATCCCCCTCGATATTTAATAACTCGAGGGGGATATTCGATATCTTTTTGCGCATTAGAAGTTCGGTTTCAGATGGTATTTGGCGTAATACTTTTCAATCTCGGCTACCGCTTCTTCGGCCGTATCCACCAGGATAAACAAATCCAAATCCTCCTTTTTGATATTTCCCGCTTCGAGCAGTGTATTCTTAAACCAGTCAATCAGTCCGGCCCAATAATCTTTTACCACCATAATTACCGGGAAGCGTACCATCTTATTGGTTTGAATCAGCGTAATGGCTTCCGAGAGTTCGTCCAGCGTGCCAAAGCCGCCGGGCATTACGATATATCCTTGCGAGTACTTCATAAACATCAACTTACGCACAAAGAAATAATTAAATGTCATCAGCTTATCACTATCAATAAAAGGATTATTATGCTGTTCGAACGGCAGATCGATATTTAAACCTACGCTGATGCCGCCGCCATAATGCGCCCCTTTATTTCCGGCTTCCATAATTCCGGGTCCGCCGCCGGTAATTACTCCGTAGCCCTTTTTCGTCAACAGGTAGGCCGTTTCTTCCGCCAGGTGATAATAGGGGTGGTCGGGATTAGTGCGTGCCGAACCGAATATGGAAACACAAGGCCCGATTTTCGCCAGTTTCTCAAATCCTTCCACCATTTCCGACATTACCTTGAAAATCGACCAGGAGTCGTTGGTTTTTATCTCATTCCATGTTTTCGGGCGAAAAGCTTTCTTTAGCTTCTTTGCCACTTCATCATCATTTTTAAACTCACTCATAATATTTTGTTTTATGTTTTTCAAAAATTTATGCGAAAAATCATTCTTCGCACAGATTAGCGAAGTTAATGAAAATAGAAATACTAAACAGCAGCGGATTCCTTAACAATTGTTTAAGCTTTTTTAAGTCCCTCATTCAATTATTTTTCCGAAATTTGCCTTCACTTTTAAGCGTTCTTGAATTATAAAAATCTCATAAATAATCATTATGCCACATATATCAAAAAAGGGTGCGGCAATGCCCGAATCACCCATCCGTAAATTGGTGCCGTTTGCCGAAGGCGCAAAGGCCAAAGGAATTAAAGTTCATCACTTGAATATAGGCCAGCCGGATATAAAAACACCGGAAGTGGCCATGGAAGCCATCCGTAATT
>CAYUAN010000353.1:0-3885 GCA_964442545.1 uncultured Prolixibacteraceae bacterium
GATTTCTGAACCATATAAGGCATATAAGGGCATATAAGTTTTTGATAGCTTCACGGTGTTACACAGAGTGCGACACAGTGTTTCGCAGTGGGGATATTTATAAATTCGTGAAGATTTATGCGGTAAAATTACCTATCTGAAAATGAGGATACCAATTCGATGATAATTAGAAATATTTGCGGTATTGATTTTTAGGAGCTGAATGACTGCAATTCATAAAGTTTTTTATAAATACCCGCGGCGGCCACCAGTTCATCATGATTTCCCCGTTCCACGATTTCTCCTTTTTCCATTACCACGATTTCATCGGCGTTTTTAATGGTGGACAAACGATGCGCAATCACGATGGAAGTACGGTTCTTCATCAAGTTTTCCAAGGCGTCCTGCACCAGGCGCTCCGATTTGGTATCAAGGGCGGAGGTCGCCTCATCAAGAATCATAATGGGCGGATTCTTCAGTACGGCACGGGCGATACTGATTCGTTGCTTTTGCCCGCCGGAAAGCTTATTGCCGCGGTCGCCGATATGAGTATGATAGCCCTGGGGCAGGTCTTTGATAAATTCGTGCGCATTGGCCACTTTGGCGGCCGAAATCACATCTTCCTCTTTGGCGTCTTCCATACCAAAGGCGATATTGTTGAAGATGGTGTCATTAAACAAAATCGACTCCTGATTTACGATGCCCATCAAGCCGCGCAAGTCGTTAATTTTCATGTCCTGCACATTAATATCATCAATAAGCAAGGCCCCTGAGTTTGCTTCGTAAAATCGCGGCAACAGATTGACCATAGTGGTTTTTCCCGAGCCTGAAGCTCCGACAATGGCGATGGTTTTCCCTTTCGGAATAATAAGGTTTATATTCCGCAACACCGCGTCATCCTCATACTTAAAACTCAAATCACGGTATTCAATCTGCTTATTGAAATCGTGCTTGGAAATGGCATCGGGGCGCTCAATAATTTCCTCGTCCGCCTCGATAACTTCCCAGATGCGCTGGGCCGAAGCCGTACCGCGCTGAATCCGGTAATAACCGCTGGAGAAGGACTTAATGGCCGGTATCACTTGCGAAAACAAGGTTACATAATAGATAAATGTCGGGCCGTCCATGGTGCCCTCTTCATGGTTCAGAATCAACTTTCCGCCATACCACAATACAATCGACATCACAATAATTCCGAAAAACTCGCTCATCGGAGCCGACAAATCCCCGCGACGGAATACGCCAATCATCACCTTGGTATAATCATTATTATGGCGGAAGAATTTCCGTTTGGAGTAATCAATGGCGTTAAAGGCTTTGATAATACGCAATCCGCCAATGGTTTCTTCGAAGAAGGACAGCAAAGTGCCGTTCATATTTTGTGCGGTGAGTGATTTCCTCCGTAGTGATTTACCGATTTTACCAATTACCAGTCCGGCAACGGGTAAAATGATAAGCATCACCAAAGTAAGTTTGGTGCTGATAATAAAAAGGGTGGTCATATAGGCAATCACCGTCAGGCTGTCGCGGAAAATCATCTCCAGCGAACCCATAATCGTCCATTCCACATCCTGCACATCGTTGGTGGCGCGGGCGATCAAATCTCCTTTTTTCTTTCCCGAATAATAGGAGAGGGGAAGGATTAATAATTTGGCGTAAATGGCATTACGCAAATCGCGGATAACTCCGTTTCGCAAGGGTGACAACACCCACATTGCCAGATAACGAAAAACGTTTTTGAAGAAAAACATAATGATAATCCCCACCGAAATCATAACCAGGACGTGTTCGGCGCCTTGTTGCTGAATCATCAAACTCATTTGATAATAGAGGTTGGGCAGCCAGGTGTCCGTATTGCTCAAATCGAAGGGCGGAGCGCTCTGGGTCAGGTTTTCCACGCCGATAATCAGTTTCAGCAGCGGAATCATCATTCCCAATGAAAAGATAGCGAAAATAATCGTCAATACATTGAATATCAGATTGAGTATTGCGTATCTTCTATAGGGTTTTATATAACTGAGAAGTTTGAAAAAATTCTTCATCCAGAGCTTTAATATGATTGATGTCAGTGGGCAAAAGTAGCCATTTTTTATAAAGAAAACACCCTGCGCCAGGCTGGGCAAATTTATTACCTTTGCCGCCACACAGAAAACGACTTAAAAATTTATTTTATGATTCGAAAATCCATTTTCAGCTTTGCCTTACTGATGCTCGCCTTTTTTGCTCAAGCACAGTTTGTAAATAATGTGAGTATAAACGGTACCATTAGCGATACGCAGATTCCAAAGATTTATCTGGCACGAATTGACGGCAATGCGCCGACTCCTCTGGATACGGCCAATATTGCCTCCGACGGAAGCTTTTCTTTTTCCCTGAATGTGGATAAGCCCGGATTTTATCAGTTGGCTCAGGGACGTAAGGATTTCGCGATTCTGATTCTCTCGCCCGGCGATAAGGTGCAAATTACCCTTAACGGAAAGAATCTCGGTGAATTGAAAACAGTTAGCGGATCGTGGGAAACAGAGCAATATTATCGTGTGGCCAATAAAATGAACGCCTACGAGCAAAAGAAGATGAAGCTTGAGGCGGAGTATAAAAAGGTGTATGGTACGGCGCAGCAAGATTCGGTCGGTCAGGTGTTGGCCAAAGAATATCAAAAAACCGATGCCGAACGGATTAAGTATTTGAAAGCTGCCCTGTTGAAAACTCCGTCATTGTCAGGCTTACTGTTTCTTAATGTTTTAAAGATGCAAGACAATATGGATTTTTACGCCAAATACGCGCCTGCGATGAAAAAGAAATACCCGGATAATATATTTGTAAAATCAATCAATCAACAATACCAGCAGATTAAGGCACAGGTGCATTTATCTCCCGGTGATATGGCTCCTGAAATCGCATTGCCCACGCCCAAAGGCGATATTTATAAATTATCTTCCCTGAAAGGAAAAGTGGTATTGATTGATTTCTGGGCTTCCTGGTGTTCTCCCTGTCGCCGCGCCAATCCGCATGTGGTAAGCTTGTATAAAAAATACCACGATAAGGGCTTTGATATTCTCGGTGTTTCTTTGGATAAAGACAAAGCCAATTGGATGCGCGCCATTGAGTCGGACGGACTGGTATGGCATCAGGTGAGCGACTTGAAATATTGGCAGTCGGAAGCAGGCCGTGCTTATGGTGTACGCTCCATTCCGCACACTGTTTTGGTGGACCGTGAGGGGAAAATTATCGCCATTGGTTTGCGCGGTGCGGCTTTGGAAGAAAAACTGAAAGAGATTTTCGGTTATTAATCCTTTATGCCAAAGCGCAACAAAGGGGCTTAAGCAGTTTTCCGCTAACTGGGATTCTTATAGTCGAGTAGAGTAGGTGCCGGGCTGCCGGGCCTTAGGTCGAAAATAGAGATTTCCACATTTGCTAAATGAATTTGGATAAACATTATTGCCCAGGATTACTGTACTCCTGCGGATGATAATCGATAATTATATTTAACCCGTTGTGCATTTAGGCCAAATTTAGCTTAATGTTATTAATCGGTCTATCAAAAACGAACTTATTCAATTATTGAATCATTGTTTCCGCAGATTCGATAGTTCTAAACAACAGATATTCACTATCTATACCCATATATTCTGCAGTTAGATTCATGGCAATTAATTCAAGATTACTAAGCTTAGGTTTTCTAATTTGTTTTAAAATCGTAGTATTTGGCTCTAATTCATTCAAATGATGAAGAATAATTTTTTTTGTATAAAGTTGTTCATGTATTTATATGATTGATAACCAGATAAATATATGAATATTTTATATTCAATGAACAACTTTTTTCTTTTCTTTTTTACAAATGCACAACGGCTTAGTTAAGTAGTTTGTTCAATAACAGAGGCAATTGCAAGCAATTTGCATTTG
>CAYUAN010000354.1:0-5055 GCA_964442545.1 uncultured Prolixibacteraceae bacterium
CAATTTAACCATTCAACCATTAAACCATTAAATAATGTTCCCAACTTTAGGCCACGTAATTAATTATATTTTCGGCACCCACATTATCTTTCCGATGCCCACTTACGGCTTTATACTCGTAATGGCCTTTCTGACGGGCGGGTTAACGATACGTCAGGCATTTATTTACCGTGAAAAGCGGGGCGAACTAAGCAGCTGGAAGGAAAAGAAATTGGTGAAAGGCCCGGTTAATTATATCGACCTTTTGTTCGAGGTGCTTTTTTACGGAATAATCTTTTATAAAATCGGGGGCATCATTACGCAATACGATGAATTTACCCGCTCGGTGGACAATTATATTTTCTCCCTTCGGGGAAATCTGTTGATTGGTCTGATTGGGTCGGTATTGGTGTTCTATATGGTTTGGCGCAGGGCCAAATCCCGCGAGTCGGATGTAAAGGTTTACGAGGAAGTGGAAATGTGGCCGCACCATTTATGGTTGAATATTATGGTGGTGGCGGCTTTCTCCGGGATTTTCGGGGCAAAGCTGTTTGATGTGCTGGAGCATTTGTCCGAGTTTTTTGCCGACCCCATTGGCGTTTTTCTTTCGCCGGGCGGTTTTGCATTCTATGGTGGTTTGATTATGGGCATTTTTGGCGTGTTGGTTTATGTCAAGAAAAAGAATATCCCCATACTCCGTGTGATGGATGCTGCTGCCCCGGCTGTGTTGGCGGCTTACGCCGTGGGCCGTATGGCGTGTATGCTTTCGGGCGACGGATGTTGGGGAATTCCCAATCCCGAGCCTAAACCCGAATTGCTGGCTTTTTTGCCCGATTGGATGTGGGCATACAATTTTCCGCATAACGTTATAAAAGAAGGCGTCCCCATACCATCATGCAATGGTGAATACTGCTATATGCTCGACACGCCCGTATTCCCGACCCCGTTCTACGAAAGCTTTTTAAGTGCGATTTTCGCTTTGACAATTTGGTTTATTCAGCCCAAAATAAAAACGGTAGGCGGACTGTTTTTTATTATGTTGATAATGAATGGAGTTGCCCGCTTCTTTATTGAAAAAATCAGGGTGAATATTACCTACAATTTTGGAGACCTTGCGGTAACGCAGGCGGAGATTATCGCCGTGTTTTTGGTTATTAGCGGAATTATTGGTTACTTCGTATTGAAGAAATTCGGGAATTCAACACCGGATTAAATAATGAAGAACAGCATAGATTGAAAAAGGCATAATTTGAAAACGTATCTACATAAAAAAGGTATTGTTCTTCTGCTCCTGATTTGGGGGCTGATACTTCCTTTTGGCCTTTTTGCACAATCGGATAAGCTTATTGCCAATCAAATTAGAGAAGAACTGACCAAGGCGAGCGCGCTGATTCAGCAGGGTGCGTATGACCAAGCTAAAGAAATATTAAGCCGGGTGCGGGAGGCAAGTGCCCAAAATATGTATTATAACGGCCTTTCCGAAGCGGATATGCTGATGGGAGATATTTATGATGCGAAAGGTATAGAAAACCAGGCCTATAGTTATTACTGGCGAGCTTATGGTATTGCCAGGGTTTCCAAAGACCCAAGATTACAAATGGAAACGGTTATTCGTTTGGGAGACATATTTTACAAGATTCCGTCATATAGCCGGGCGTTAGACTTTTATAGAATTGCAGATTCTTTATCGTTATATTATCGCAATCCAAGAACATTAATTCATTTTTTCGATCGCATTTCAACCAGCTTATTTAAAAAGGGGCTCTATAGTGATGCCTTATATTATTATCAGCAGTTGATAGCACAAAGTCAGCAGCATCATAATCTGGAGATGGAATTGAAAGGCCGTTTAGGAATGGCTAACAGTTATGCGAAAATGTTGGAGTTTGAAACTGCTGTGGAACATTTGAAGCAACTGATACCTATATATAAACGTATGGGTGATGAAAAGGAAATTTCCCATATATATTTTACCATTGGAAATTACCTGAAACGTGCGCATCAGCAGTCTCAAGCAATTGAGTTTTATCAAATGGTATTGAAATCGCCCGGAACAGACGATAGTTTGAAAGTGGAAACACTGTTAGTATTGAGCAAGTTGAAAATTACGGAGAGTCCTGCTATCCCCAAAGAAGAGGTGCTGAATTATTTAGATGAAGCGGAACGAATCGCGTATAATCTCAATTACCCGAATCAGGAATTATCGGTAATGTATTTACGTTCCTTATTGTTTTATTTGAATGGCGACGGAGCTCAATATGAAAAAGAATTAGAGAAAATAATTCCTTTGTTGAGCAGTGATGAAGTTAGCCTTGAAGAAAAGATATCGGTTTATAATCTGGCTGTTAAATACTATCGAGAAAAAAAAGATCTCAAGAAACTTCTAGAATATCAGGACTTATTATCGGAACAACAACATCTGCTTTCGCTAAAAAAACAGGAAGAATTAAAACAAAAGTTGTTGTTTGAGAAAGAAATTGCCCTTCGGGAGCGCACTATTCAGATGGAGATAATGGATGAGCAGCTTGCTTATGCCGACCATGAATTAATTAAGCGTAAGAATGAAGCTCAAGAATCGGAACTGGAGGCGCAGCGGCATAAAGTGCGCTTAATGGAGAGCGAGCGCTTGCGGCAAAAATTGGAAAAAGAACAGCAAAAGCAACGTGTCGAAGCCGAGCATCAAAAAGCTGAATTGGCAAGAAAGAGAGCAGATTTACTTGATGCGAGAAATAAATTAATGCAAGATAGCATTAATAATTATCGTATTCAGGAAAAATTAGAACGAGAGCAAGAGCGTTTGGATAATCTTCGTCAAAGGCAATATTTTTTGCGTTGGCTTTTTGCAATTATTGGTGTTATTATAATCATTTTGATAATTTTTTACTTGTCTGTTCGTAAGAAAAACAAAAAGCTGGCAGAGCAAAATCGTATTATTGAGGAAGAAAAGAAGCATACGGAGGAGGCATTGGTCGAGTTAAAAGCAACCCAGGAAAAATTGCTGGAGTCCGAGCGCCTGGCTTCGCTTGGTGAACTTACGGCGGGTATTGCGCACGAAATTCGCAATCCGCTGAATTTTGTCAATAATTTTTCCAAACTGAATGTGGAGATGCTGGACGAATTACGCGAAGAATTGCAGGAGCATATTAAAGATCCCGAGCTCCTGGACGATTTGATGGATCTCGCGGAGATTATTGCCACAAACAGCCAAAAGATTACCGAACATGGCGAAAGGGCGGCCCGTATTATTAAGCAAATGCTGGATTCCTCACGGAAAAGTGGCGCGCATGATTTTGAGGAAACGGATATTAATCTTCTGGTTGAAGATAATGCCAAGCTGGGCTATCAAGGGGTGCGCGGAAAGTTCCCTGATTTTGTGGCCGATTTGCAATTCGATTTGGACGATAAAATCGGAAAACAGAAGGTCGTAAGTCAGGATATCGGCCGTGTAATTATCAATTTGGTTACGAACGCCTGTCATGCCACACAAGACAAGATGAAGGAGGATAAAGATTTCAAGGCGGTATTAAAAATTGAAACCCGTGATTTGGGTGATCGTTACCGGATTATAGTAGAAGATAACGGTAAAGGAATGCCGGAAGATGTGCGAAAGAAAATTTTCGATCCGTTTTTTACTACCAAACCCACAGGCGTCGGAACGGGGCTGGGCCTTACGATGAGTTACGATACCATCGTAAATGTGCATAAAGGAAGTATGCGGGTGGAGAGTGAAGAAGGAAAGTTTACGCGATTTATCGTGGAATTACCCAAGAATGTAGAAGCATAATTACAAAATAACTTGAGCAATGAGCGAGGCTTTTAAGATACTGCATGTGGACGACGAACCGGATATGGAATTGTTGGTGCGCCAAAAATACCGCAGGGAAATTCGCAAGGGTATTTATGACTTTTATTTTGCCCAAAACGGGGAACAGGCCCTTGCCATATTAAAGGAACATGGGGATATTTACTTGGTGCTTTCCGATATCAATATGCCGGTGATGGACGGCTTGCAACTCCTGCATGAGATACAGCAATTAAACCGTCCTTTAATCAAGGTTATTATGGTTTCGGCTTATGGTGATATGCATAATATTCGCACGGCAATGAACCGCGGAGCTTTCGATTTTATCAATAAGCCGATTGATTTTGATGATTTTACGGCAACGGTGGAAAAAGCCCGGGTGGAGATCGAAAAAGCGCTTGATTTTCGCAAAAAGGAAAAAATGTTTCGCGCGGTGGCGGAAGATTTGTCGGCAGCCGGAAAAATACAGGCAGCCATGCTGCCGAAACTTCACGGCCAATTCAAAGACTATGCACAATTGCAGGTGGCCAGTTACATCAAACCGGCCAAGTGGGGCGGAGGCGACTTTTACGATGTGTTCGAGATAGAGAAAAATCGCATCGGTATCATTATGGCTGATGTGTCGGGAAAAGGATTGCAAGCTGCCGCTTTTATGTTCTTGAGCCGTACCGCTGTCCGCATTTTCAGCTCTATTTACCGGAAACCTTCGGAGGTGTTGAACGCAGCCAACAATTACCTGACGATGGATAATGATGCGTCGATGTTTGTTACGCTTTTTTACGGGGTGCTAAATCTCGAAACCAACACATTCGATTATTGCAATGCAGGGCATAATCCGCCTTATTTATTGCAAAACGGCACAGTCGAGTCCATTCCGCCAACGGGAAATATCGCATTGGGAATTATGCCCGATATGCCCTTTTCCGACAAAAGTATCCGCTTGAACAGCGGGGATAAAATATTTTTGTTTACTGATGGTGTAAGCGAAAGCATGAACGAAAACAATGAAGAATTTGATGAAAGCAATATTGTGGCCCAACTGCAACAAACAACGGAAAGTGACGTGATGGAAATCGTGAATTCGATGACGAACGTATTACAAAATCATCAAGGAAAAGCAGAGCAGCATGATGATATTACGATGCTTTGTGTCGGTTTGCAAAATGCTTAGTTTCAGTGTTCTGGAAATAATTTTCAACTATCTAAATATTTAAGTCATAAAATAAGATATAGTACAAATTTAAATTGTAAATTTGGCACTTCGAAAATAACAG
>CAYUAN010000355.1:0-2355 GCA_964442545.1 uncultured Prolixibacteraceae bacterium
GAATATATGCGTAGGAAATAAGTGTGACCAAAATAGAACCATAAGGCGATGCCGCTACTGTATTTCCGCTAGCACCTCCCACATCAACCAATGGATGATTGGGTAAAAAATCAGCCAAATGCTGTTTAACGCCAATGGGACCAACTCCCGGTCCGCCACCACCATGCGGAATAGCAAATGTTTTATGCAAATTAAGGTGACAAACATCTGCGCCAATTGTAGCGGGATTGGTCAATCCGACTTGTGCATTCATATTGGCACCATCCATATATACTTGTCCGCCATTATCGTGAATAATTTGTGTCATTTCTTGAATAGCAGACTCAAAAACACCGTGTGTAGAAGGGTATGTTACCATAAACACGGATAATTCGTCCTTGTATTTTTCGGCTTTTTCGCGTAAATCGTCAACATCTATATTACCTTCATCGGTTGTTTTTATAACCACTACTTTATGTCCTGCCATAACTGCCGATGCGGGATTGGTTCCATGTGCCGATGCAGGTATCAACGCAATATTTCGTTGTGCCTCTCCTCTGCTTTCATGATATTTTTTGACAGCCAACAGTCCGGCATACTCACCGGCGGCACCCGAATTGGGTTGTAGGCTTATGGCATCAAATCCGGTAATAACTTTAAGGTCTCGCTTTAAATGTTTTATCATTTCGGCAAATCCCTCAGCCTGATTAAGCGGCACAAAAGGGTGAATATTATTCCATTGACTCCAACTGATAGGAAACATTTCTGTAGAAGCGTTTAGTTTCATGGTACAAGACCCCAGCGGAATCATTGAGTGGGTTAATGAAATATCTTTTCGTTCTAATTTTTTGATATAACGCATCATTTCGGTTTCCGATTGATACGAATTAAAGACCTCTTGCCCCATAAAATTATCTGATCGAAGCATTTCTTGCGGAATTACTTCGTAATCGGCAGACAATTCGGTTTTTTTATCGGTAAAACAAGCTATAATGTCTAAAATATCTTCATCGGTAGTATTTTCATCGACGGAAATACCTACTTTATCATCTCCAAAATAATAATTCAGATTGATTTCTTTGGACAATGCTTTTGCCTTCACCTTTTCGACATCGGCTTTGACCAAAATACTATCAAAAAACACATCATGCACTTGTTCAAATCCGGCATCTTTTAGTGCTTTATTTAATTTTTTTGCCTGATTATGTGTGTGTTTGGCAATCTCTTTCAATCCTTCGGCTCCGTGATAAACGGCATACATTCCGGACAAAACCGCCAAAAGCACTTGGGCTGTACAAATATTGGAAGTGGCTTTATCGCGCTTGATATGTTGCTCGCGTGTTTGCAAAGCCATACGTAAAGCAGGTTTACCTTGCGCATCGACAGAAACCCCGATAATACGCCCCGGAATATGACGTTTGTAAGCTTCGCGTGTTGCAAAATATCCGGCGTGTGGTCCTCCGTAAGCCAAAGGCAATCCGAAGCGTTGCGTGGTGCCGAAAACTACATCTGCCTCCCATTGCCCCGGTGGTGTCAGTAAAGTTAATGCCAATAAATCGGCGGCAACGGCAACTTTTACGTTACTATTATGTGCTTTTTGAACAAAAGATTTGAAACTGACAAGTTTGCCGTGTTTCATAGGATATTGTACCAAAGCACCGAAGAACGTATCGTCAAATTCTATTTGACTAAAAATTCCTTTTACAATTTCAATTCCCAAAGTTTTGGCACGTGTTTCTAAAACTGCCTGTGTTTGCGGTAGCACATTAACACCTACAAAAAATTTATTTACACCGGCTTTCTTTTGCTTGCGGTCTCGCAGATTAAAAAACATACCCATTGCTTCTGCGCCGGCTGTGGCTTCGTCAAGCAAGGAGGCATTTGCCATTTCCATTCCGCTAAGCTCCGTCAGCATGGTTTGATAATTTAACAAGGCTTCTAAGCGCCCTTGCGAAATTTCGGCTTGATAAGGCGTATATGAAGTGTACCAGCTCGGGTTTTCTAAAATATTTCGTTGAATTACCCCGGGCATTGTTGTATTGTAATATCCCAATCCGATAAAAGAACGAAAGATTTTGTTTTTGTGTGCCAATTCCTCGATATGTTTCATAAACTCGATTTCTGTCATTGCCGAGGGCAACTTCATCGGTTCTTTAAGACGAATATTATCCGGAATGGTTTCAACAATCAGTTGTTCCATCGAATCGACACCAACGGTTTGAAGCATTTGTTTTACTTCGTCTTTTCTTGGACCAAGATGTCTGTATATAAATGAATTTGTTTGCATATTTTTTTTCTTTTAGCTGTTGGCTTCGGTGAGTATGATATATCCCCATAGCTATCGAGACAACCACCCACTTCCAACTTCGGACTTCC
>CAYUAN010000356.1:0-6894 GCA_964442545.1 uncultured Prolixibacteraceae bacterium
TCTGTTAAATCCATGGTTGGGTTGGCCGGAGTTTCCAAATAAATCAATTTGGTATTTTCCCGGATAGCATTGCGTACATTTTCAGCATTGGAAGCATCCACATAGGTGGACTCCACACCGAACTTACGGAAAAAAGTTTCCATCACTCCGCGCGAGGGGCCGTAAACGGCATTATGGCTCACTATGTGCGCTCCGGCGCCCAGAAATGCAAAATATACCGCGGTAACCGCCCCCATGCCTGAACCGGTAGCCACGCCGCGATAACCGTTTTCCAGCTCGGCAACAGCATCTTCCAAGGCGTTAATCGTCGGGTTTCCGATGCGGGTGTAGATATATCCGTCACTTTCGCCGGAGAAACAAGCCGCACCGTGGTCGGCATTCTCGAAAGCAAAAGTTGAAGTTTGATAAATCGGGGTAACAGCACTGCCAAATTGATCTTTGAACTGTCCTGCATGTACAAGTTTCGTATTGAAACCGGATTTCTTTGTATCCATTATCTTTTGTCGTTTTATTTGTAAAAAAGAATTATTTTTATCCCACTTAAGAGGGAAGTGCAAATGTAATTCTTTTTTTAAGTTAAGATTAACATGAGCAAATGCCAACAAGGCATATAAAAAACTGATAAAAACTAATTTTTTATGTTAAAAATAGGAGATACCGTAACGGTACATTATACAGGCAAACACCTTGACGGAAAGATTTTTGATTCAACGGCAGCCCGCGAGCCCATTATGTTTACCATTGGCGACGATCAGATGATTCCGGGTTTTGAAAAGGCCGTGATGAACATGAAGGTAAATGAAAAACTTACGGTAACTATTCCTGCAAAGGATGCCTATGGCGAGTACGATGAAGACCTGCTTATCGAGGTTAACCGTCAGGAGGTGTTTGGGGATAAGGAAATAAAGATTGGCGATACCGTTCAGGCGCCGACGGATGAAGGGATAATGGTGTTTAAGGTACACAAAATTGACGGGGATAAGGTGATTATGGACGGAAATTTCGAGCTGGCCGGAAAAGACTTGATTTTTGAGATTGAACTTCTGGATGTGCGCGAAGGAGACGGCATGAGCAGTCCGGGTGCTTTCGATATGGGTGATGATTTGGATGAGTTTGGCGACGAAGGAATTGATTATGATGATTCCATAGATATCAATAGCCTGTAAATTCAAAAGAAATCCAATTAAGAAGGCAGCCACACGGTTGCCTTCTTTTTGTTTGCATATTTTTGCTAACTAACGACAGTCGCCGGATAATCAAAGAAACAATTCCATAAGTGCAAAGGAGCAGGAAAGATGGCTTTTATTTACTTCTACTCAGCCGGCTAATCAGGTAGGCGTAGAAAAAGGCGATAAATATCACGCCGGCCTGGGTGTTAAACATGGATTCAACCAGCAGATTCAATCCGACAATCAGACTGAATCCTTGTATCAGAATACTCGAGTTTTGGATATAAAAAAGCGGTATTAAAAGCATTAGAACGAGCAAGGCAAAGCCGATTAATCCTTGTCCGACGGCGGTTTCCAAATATTGGTTATGCGCGTTCATATGCATTTCCAAAGGTTTGGTATAATTATTTGCTTCGTAATAAACCGAGAGCTCGTCTTTAATATCTCCGCAGCCGACACCGGCCACAGGATTTTGCTTTATGGTTTCCCACGAGGCCGACCAGGACAAAACGCGCAAGGCCGTACTTTCCTTAATGGTTTCGGGATGTTCTTTGATTTCGGAATAATGCTCCATCGCTTTAATGAAAAACGAGAATCGTTTGCTGTCTTTGGCCAGATAGGCAAACAGCAGCACCAGGACAATACTGAGTATGGCAGTCCATTTACGATAGTGTAAAGGAATAAGGCGATAAAGAATAAAAACCACCAGAGCCAGAGTGCTCAGCTGACCGGCTTTCGATTCGGCAATTCCAATCATTATCAGACTGAGGCCCATACTTGCTATAATGCACCATTTATTTCCTTTGCGCTCAAACAATAGATAAACTCCGGCCAGCAGAGCAAAGCTTAAATACATTGACAAATAGGAGGGATGCAGCAAAAAGGAATAGTCGTTATAATACAACATCCGTCCGGCTTCCATAATGCGCGGTACGTTTATGGCTGCAAGCAGAATAATGGAAAACAGGGTGGACGCCAGGTAAATTCTTAATACCTGTATCAATTCGTTTATGGGCTCTTTAAGTTTTTGAAAACCAAAAATCAAGGGTAATAAAAGAAGTGAAAATTTTACTTCCAGGTCGAAAAGCGCTTCGGGCATATTGCTTGAATAAAAAGCGGATACAATATGCCAGAGGTAGAAAATTATGGGTGGCAACAGTAATTTTGGAAATTCACGCCACGGGCGCACGCCCTCCTTAATCATACCTGCCACACTAACGATAACCAACAGTGCCAATGCATTAACGGCATAGCGACCGCCAAAATACAAGCCCGTAAAAAACAGGAAATAACTTAAATATTTCAGATGTTTGAATTTCACCCTTTTGGTTTTTTGTCAGGGCAAAAATAGCGGAATAAATGGTATTTATAGCTTATTAGCGATTTTGAATGAACAATTTGTTTTATTATCCCCACAAAATTGTATTTTCGCTTTGAAACACAAGCAATCAATCTATGGGTGCCATTTGGGAACGGCTGAAACTTAGTGAATTTGTACGGCATATGGCCACATTGATGGTCGGTTCCGGACTTTCGCAACTTATTCCTTTTTTGCTTGCTCCCGTATTAGCACGTCTTTACAGCCCGGAACAATTCGGTGTTTTCGCATTTTTTCTTTCCATAGTAGTGATGATTAGCGGTATCTCTACCGGACGCTACGAACTGGCCATTGTCATTGCCAAAACCGATCGTAATGCTGCAGAATTAGCCTATCTGAGTCTGGGCTTGAGTTTCGCTGTTTCTTTAGTCAGCTTATTGGTCCTTAAAATAATTCAGTGGAACGGAGTGCTATTGTTTTCGGGATTAATATCGGAAAACTGGGTGTATCTGATTCCTGTAATGATATGGATTTACGCCGCGTTTCAGGTGTTTCGCTTTCTGGGAATCCGCTACAAAAAGTTTAAGGCGATTTCGGCGGCCGGCATCAGCGATTCTGCATCAAGGGGCGGAGTGAATATTTTATTGGGTTTTACAATCGGTGAAGCTTTTGGTTTGATTATCGGAGGCTTTACGGGAGTCTTCCTGTCTGCCCTCGTACTGCTGCAATCGGTTAAGAACAAGCTGTTTTCCTTTGCCGTCGACAGAAAACTCATGGGTGCTCAGGCACGGGAGTTTCGTAAATTTCCCATTTATGATGCACCGTCCACTCTGTTTTATTCCTTCGGAAATCAAGGGGTAGTCTTACTGATGACCAAATTCTTAGGTGAAAAAGTTGTGGGTATCTATTCTTATACCGAACGAATATTGATTACCCCCATTTCATTTCTTTCCAATGCATTTTCGCAGGTATTTTTTCAGAAAGCCACGGAACGTTTTCATAATGATATCGGAAGTTTCCGATCATTACTGGCCAAAACCATGGATGGGTTTATCCTTTTAGGAATTATTCCTTTTGCGATATTCGCATACACATCCTATTGGTATATCCCAGTACTCTTGGGGGAACAATGGCTCGAACTTTACAAATTCGTTTATGTTTTATCGCCTTATATTTTTATGATTTTCATCAGCTCACCTCTGGGCCACGTTTTGAAAATCATTAACCGCCAGGAAGTCTCGCTAATGCTTAAAGTTCTGTTTTTCAGTTTACGATTCGGAGCCTTATTCATCGGCTATTGGTTGCATTGGCCGGCCTTGCAGACCCTTTATTTATTCTCCATATTTTCTGTACTATCCCTGATGATCAGCCTGATTAGCATTCACCGTTTATCAGGCGTGAAAATAAGCTTGTCGGTTTGGAGTCTGAATCTGCTCAATATCGGGGTTTTCGTAATTTTGTACTTTTTTATACAAGCAAATGGATAAGCAATATATAGCTAAAAATATCAATCGTTTTCCCTTGGTGGACAAAGAGCATAAGAT
The DNA here is from genome assembly GCA_964442545.1 of uncultured Prolixibacteraceae bacterium. Classification (GTDB taxonomy): domain Bacteria; phylum Bacteroidota; class Bacteroidia; order Bacteroidales; family UBA1556; genus UBA6267. The sequence continues at coordinate 4,032 of CAYUAN010000356.1, forward strand.
TCTCGAATTATGTGCCGGCAAAAAGGTGCTTAATGTGGGTTGTGTGGGGCAAGACCAATATTATGAGTCGGACAGCTGGCAGCATAAAAAAATTGCGGCGGCGGCTGAAGAAATAACCGGCGTGGATATTCAGGAGGACGAAATAGCTAAATTGCGACAAATGGGCTATGAGGTATTTATGGCGACGGAATTGGAACAAAGCTCCCGAACTTTTGATGTGATACTTATGTCTGATGTGATTGAACACGTTAACAATCCACACGAATTTCTGGAGTTTTACGCCCGCTTTTTGAATCCCGATGGAATCATGTTGGTCAGCACTCCAAATGCTTTTTATTTCGCTCGTTTTTTGTGGATTTTGATTTGGAAAAACTACAGTGTGAACGAAGAGCACACCTTATGGTACTGCCCGCTGACCATAGCCGAATTGGTGAGTCGGACAAGTTTGGAAATCACGGATTTTTACTGGTGTAATGAATATTTTGACATCAGGAAAATAAGTTTTCGCTATCGCTGGATTTATAAATTATCCCGCTTTTTTGCCCGTAGCCGCAGGAATTTTTCTCCCAATTTCATGCTTGAACTAAGTCTGAAAAAATGAAAAAGCGCATTCTAATTATCAGCAGAAACGGCAAGCCCATGCCTCCGCGCACCCAAATGATTCTGGATGTGCTGCAGGAACGATACGAGGTAGATTTGGTGGATGTAAAGCCGGTAAATGACTGGAAGCGACGCATTAATTACTTGACTTTTTACTATTTCGATTTGGTAAATATAAAGCGGTTGAAATCCAGAATAAAGGATTATGATGCTGTGATGATTAAGGATTTGCAATTTCTGCCTTTGGCAAAAGAAGCCAAAAAGCAGGAGAAATTCGTCGTTTACGAAACCCTGGATTTCAATCCGCAATTGCGCTATTACGGACTGTGTGCGCAGTTTCCGGTATTGAAGAATTTTCCACAAATACAAAAGAAAGCCGAACAAGCCGAATTAAAATTGGTGCGCAAGTATGTGGACCGTTTGCTTGTTAATTCCGATGCTTTGAATGAACATTTTGGCGGCAAGGCAATTGTGAATTATTATTCGTCTCCCTTTGAAGGACAAGGTATTCGGAACAAAGCGGAACTAAAGCCCGCCTTGCTCTATCTGGGGCATTTCAGCGAAGAAAAAGGTGCTTTGGATATGTTGCAAATCAGCAGTGAATTGGATTGGCCCCTGTTTATCTACGGCGGAGTGGCCGAAACACAATTGCAAAATATAATCAAGGCCAACGAAAAAGCTATTCAGTACGACCGTATGCCGGCCGATGCTTTAACGAAGGAGTTGAAAGACTTAATGCAGCGCTATTTCCTGTTCGGATTCAGTTTGATACGTGATGCCAACGCCAGCTATGCTGTACAAAATGCCAATAAGGATATTGATTATCTTGCCATGGGCATTCCGTTGATTGGCAATCGCCGCAAAACCACAGGGGCGCTGATTGAGGCGGGTTGCGGTATATACGGGGAAAACGCAGCAGAATTGAAAGAGATAAGTGATGAGCAAAAAAAGGCATGGAAAAACAGATGTCTTGAAGTATATAATAAACGCTTTGCCAATGCACAGTTTCGTAAAAATCTATTGACGGCATTTAATGATTTGTAGATGAAGATTGAAGTTTCCATACCGAAAGATTTTGAAGCCGAACGCAGCTATGCGGTCGAGATGATGCTTGGGCATTGGTTGGGATTGGATATTGAGCTGCAAAGCAGAATGGGTATTAAGGACTATGTTATTCAAATTCCGGGAGGCAAAAAACTGATAATCCAGGATCATTTCTTTGGTGCGGCAAACGAAAACGAAGGTTATCTGCAACATAAACATTTGCCCAACGAGGCCGCATTGACCAATTGGGACAATGATTTTCCGGATGCGGTGATTATTTACGGAACAAATTATTATGCCGAAACGCCCGATTTGAGTGTCATCGGCCTGGATATATTCGCCTCGGCCTTTTTTATGCTCACACGCTGGGAGGAGGCGGTAAAAAGTGAGCGGGATGAGCATCAGCGTTTTCCGGTGGAATCCGCCTTTGCTTTACAGCAAAATTTCCTGCACCGGCCCGTGGTGGACGAATATGCCCAACTCCTGAAAGAATTGCTGAAAACTGCGGGATTTAAGGCTGCGTTTAAGGAAGGGAAATTCGAGTTGATTCCTACCCACGATGTGGACCATATCCGCTATTGGAAGTCTGAAAAACAGATGAAACGGCAGTTGGGCGGGGATGTGCTCAAGCGTTTTAATCCCTTGAAAGCCTTACGTACCTATACGGAATTCCGCAAGGTTTCATCCGGAAAAATCAAGGATCCTTACGACACCTTTGATTGGCTGATGAGTCAAAGCGAGCAACGGAATGTACAATCGCGTTTTTACTTTATAGCCGGTGGCAGTACCGAACACGAAGGAAACTATGATATCAAATCTTCGGAAGTGAAGAAATTGTTGCGGGAAATACTGCAACGCGGTCATATTATCGGTATTCATCCATCTTATGATTCCTTTATGGATGTGGAAATGCTTAAAGCCGAAAAGCAAGTATTGGAGGAAGTTTCCGGAGTCGAAATCAAGGAAGGGCGGCAACATTATTTGCGTTTCTCGGTGCCCGAAACCTGGCAAAATTGGGAGGAAGCAGGCTTGGACTTAGATTCGACTATGAATTATGCCGGCTATGAAGGTTTTCGTTGCGGAACAGGGCGGGAGTTCCCGGTTTTCAATATTAAAAGCCGAAAAAAACTCCGGTTAAAGGAACGCCCGTTGATACTTATGGACAGTAATCCTGTTGTGCATCAGTTTAATAACATAAACAAGAATTATGAGGAGGTAA
>CAYUAN010000357.1:0-5173 GCA_964442545.1 uncultured Prolixibacteraceae bacterium
ATGGTTTCAATTCAACCGCGCGAAATGAAAATTAATGTTCGATGCCGCGGAAAAAGCGCATAAACTGAACCCGTTCGTACAGAGCCGGGTCTTCACTTTTGCTTTGGCTCATTTTGCCGCGAAAGTCATCAAGGGTTTGAAACCCGTGTTTGTCCATCCAGTCATTCATATCTCGCAAAATCGTTTGTAAATGATTTTTGCCTTTTTTGTACAAAGCCGAAACAATTTGCACGGCATCGGCGCCCGCCAGAATCTGTTTGATGGCCGAAGGGGCATCATGTACGCCGGTGGAGGCGGACAAATCGCACTTAACACGGTCCGACATGATGGCAATCCAGCGCAGCGATGTGGATATTTCGTGCGGCGTGCTGAACACATTGGTATGTGTAAAACGCAAATGCTCGGTATCAATATCGGGGCTGTAATAGCGATTAAACAAAACGATGCCGTCCACATATCCACTCCAGGAAATACGCTTAATCAGATTGGCCAGGCCGCCCGAATACGGGCTCATTTTTACGGCCAGAGGCAAAGTAGTTGCCTTTCGTACTTTCTCCAGTATATCGAAATACATCTCCTCATTCTGCACTCCGCGCATCTCGTGATTCGAAGGCAAGAGCGAAATATTTATTTCCAGAGCGTCGGCACCGGCCTCCTCTATCTTGCTGGCAAAACCGGTCCATTCGGTATCCGAAATACAATTGATGCTGGCAATAACGGGAATATCCACCTTTGCCTTGGCTTCTTTAATCAGTTTCAGATAATCACCCAGTTTGTGATTACGCGTATGATTGTGAATATAGTCGTGCACATCGTAACCGAAACTTTGGTCACGCTCCACATGCACCGCCGATTCGGCCAGGATTTGCTCTTCAAACAAGGACTTCAGCACCACGGCAGCGGCACCTTGTTTTTCAAGCTCGACAATCTTTGACACACTATCGGTCAAGCCCGAACTGCCGATAATAATCGGGTTCTTCAGCTTTAATCCCATATAGCTTACTGATAAATCGGCCATAATTCAGGTTGTTTTAGGTTTTAGGTCAATATTTTTATTCTACGGGTCCGTTCACACGGGTTTTCGCTTCGCGGTCGAGCATAAACAGTCCGGGGCCTTTGCCCTCAATCAGGCGCAATTGATCCAGCAAATCCGAAACGGTGGCTTCTTCTTCCACCTGCTCGCTCACATACCACTGCAACATATTTACCGTAGCGTGATCACGCTCTTCCATGGCCACATCTACCAAATCGTTAATCATGGAGGTTACGTGCTGCTCGTGGCGTAAAACATGCTCAAAAACATCGATAATATCTTTCCATTCGTGTTGAGGCTCATCGATTTGCTTTAAAGCTACTTTTCCGCCGCGCTCCAAGATATATTGGAAAAATTTCATAGCATGATCCTGCTCTTCTTCAAACTGCATGCGCATCCAATGCGAAAATCCGGCAAGATTATTATCGGCACAATATGCCGACATGGACAGGTATAAATAAGCTGAATACAATTCGGCATTCAACTGTTTGTTCAACTCCTCTTCTACTCTTTTGTTAATCATAATTTTGCAGCTTTATTTTCCAAAAGTAAATGAACGGTAAATTTAGGAAAAAATTGGCTTGTTTTACTTAGAATTTATCCGAATTACACATACAAAAAGCCCCTTGAACGTATCCAAGAGGCTTTCGGTTTTTGTTTCGGAATTATTTTACCTCAACGGCCACCTCATCGCTTTGCCACAAGCCGTGCTTGGTACAATACGCGTGTGCCATTAACTTCATATTTTTGGTCGGTACGATGTAAAAGTCCACCTCAAGGTTGGCAGGAGCATTTCCCATAGCGCCGGCAGTGAATGAAGCCTCGGCCAAAAAGCGCTCACCATCCCACAATTGCACCCAGGCAATATAATGATCGAAATCATCCGGATGTTTGTATTCATCTCCCACTTTTACTTTTACTTTGAATTTCTCACCGGCGGTTGCCGTGTTTTCGCAATGCACAAATGCAGAGTGACGATCAATATAATCGCGTTTTGCCTCTCTGTCAATTTCCGAAATGTCTTGATATCTGTTGATTTTCATAATATTTTGTGTTTTATTGATTTTTAATGATTTAAGTTAGCTGTAAAGGCAATGCTTCATTGCCTTTACAGACTCTCTTTTTATAATAATGTTTTATGCTTTTTTAGCAAGGTATTCCGCAACGCCTTCGTGTGTAGCAGGCATTGCCTCTTCACCCGGTTTCCAGTTTGCAGGACAAACCTCACCATGCTTTTCGAAATACTGCAAGGCATCTACCATACGGATTGCCTCGTCAATGCTACGGCCCAAAGGCAGGTCATTGATTAAGCTGTGTCGTACGATACCATCTTTGTCAATCAGGAATAAGCCGCGGTAAGCCACAGGAGCTCCGTTAAATACGGCATTTCCTTCTTCATCATAATCGTACTCACCGGCCAATACGCCATAGTTCTCCGCGATAGTCTTGCTCAAGTCAGCCACCAAAGGATATTTAACACCCTTGATACCACCGTCTTTCAACTCGGTATTCAACCAAGCCCAATGCGAGAACTCAGAGTCGATAGAGCAACCCACAACGGCTACATTACGCTTTTCGAATTCTTCCATTTTTTCCTGGAAAGCCAAAATCTCAGTCGGACATACAAAAGTAAAGTCCAAGGGGTAAAAGAAGAAGATTACGTGCTTCTTTCCCAAATACTGATCCAGTGAAAATCCTTCAACGATTTCACCACCGTTAACTACTGCGTTTGCGCTAAATTTCGGAGCTTTTTTTCCAATTAAATTTTCCATTTTAATTCTAGTTTTTATTGATTATTAATATGTTATTTATTTTTACAATTCTTGCAAATTCCTTTAAGATAATAATGTGACTCGCGAACATCAAAATCCGCCAAAGATTTTAATTTGGTTTCGTTTTCCGATAAGGGAAAATCATAAACCCTGCCGCAGGAAACACATTTGAAATGACCGTGAAAGCTGGTGTCGGCATCGTAGCGGGTTTCGTTATCCTCAATGTTAACCACCAACACCAGACCCTTCTGCTGAAAAAGCTTGAGGGTATTATATACGGTTGTTTTCGAAAGCGTCGGAATCTCCGTTGCCAAAGATTGGTAAATCATATCCACAGTCGGATGTTCGGTAGTACCTACCAAGGTCTCGAATATGCGGATACGCTGCACCGACGGCTTAATGTCATGCTCGCGTAAATGTTGTTCCGTATTGGCAATTGATATCTTCATCTTTCAATTTTGTAATGATTACAAAAGTATAATAATTTCAATTATGAAAAATATGATGATTATCACTTTTCGGGCACGAAATTGAAGGTGGGTCACCGACAGTTTTTATCGTACACTTTAAGCTCAATAATTAAGGATTCATTACGTTAACATAAATTATCCTGCTATTCGGGCGGGGATTTTGCAACAAAAACAGGTAAATTCAGTACAAGGACGAATACAATTGTTAATACATTTGCGCACCAAAACAGACAAAACAAATTTGTTTATGCAAAAACGACTACTCAGGTTCACTTATATACTTTTCATACTAAGCATTTTTGCCGGTATTAAAAGTACACAGGCACAGGTTTACCGACTGTCTCAGAGATGGAAAATCGGGGCCTTTATCGGTGCGACAAAGTTTTACGGCGACCTGAGTGACAACACCAACAGTTTTGTCAATAATACACCCTTCAGTTCTTATTTTTATCAAGACCGCAAAGCCGCGGGAGCATTGTTTATTGAAAAATGGTTTACGCCTTTTGTGGGCGCGCGCTTTATGTACTTTGGCGGCGATTTGCAAAGCACACAGGAATCGACCAAACAATATTTCACCGCCCGTTACATTGATTATTCATTATCACTGACACTTGACTTTGCCAGTATGATTTGGGGGCCTGATCCCGGGCGCGATGTGCGCATATACGGTTTCGGAGGCCTTGGCATCAGTAAGTCGCAGAGTAATAAGTATGATATGAATACCGGTAACATTATCGGGACCAGCGGCTATGGCGAACCCAAAAGGTCGGGCAAGGGCGTACAACCCTTAACCGAAATGGTTATTCCCGCCGGCCTTGGATTAAGCTTCTTTGCATCAAGTACGTTAAGCATTAATATTGAGGGTCATCTGCATTTTGTACTAACCAATATGATTGACGCCACGCCTATGGACGGAACTAATTTTGAGAATGTGGGTTATATTTCCATCGGTGTTGTTTATAATTTCAATATGAACGGGCTTCGCATCGGCGGCGGAAATTATAAAACTTTTGAAGGCCGCAGTAACGACCCCGCCTTGCGTGAGTTTAACCGACGTAAACGCGTTGTGATGGTAACCAAATACAACAAAAAAGCATTTAAGAAGCGTAAGAAATTTAAGCATCAACGCTATTAAGCAAATAAACTCGTCAGACTAAAAAAGGCGTTCCGGAAAACCGGAACGCCTTTTTATTTTATCTCCACACGAAGCTGCTATCCATTCATGGATATCAGAAATTCTTCGTTGGTTTTTGTAAACTTCATTTTATCTTTCAAAAATTCAATAGCCTCAATCGGATTCATATCGGCCAGGTGGTTTCTTAGAATCCACAAGCGCTGTAATACATCCTTATCCAGCAGCAAGTCATCGCGGCGGGTACTGGAAGCTACGATATCTATCGCGGGATAAATTCGCTTATTCGACAATTTACGGTCGAGTTGCAATTCCATATTACCCGTTCCCTTAAATTCCTCGAAAATCACTTCATCCATCTTCGAACCGGTTTCGGTAAGGGCTGTTGCGATAATTGTCAGCGAACCACCGTTTTCAATTTGACGGGCTGCTCCGAAAAAGCGTTTGGGCTTTTGCAGGGCCGAAGCCTCTACTCCACCCGACAGCACTTTACCCGACGAAGGCGATACCGTATTATAAGCACGCGCCAAACGAGTAATCGAATCCAGAAGCACCACTACATCGTGGCCGCTCTCGGTCAGGCGCTTGGCTTTTTCCAATACCAGATTGGCAATTTTTACGTGGCGACTTGCCGGCTCGTCAAATGTGGACGATATTACCTCGGCATTTACACTACGTTGCATATCGGTAACCTCCTCCGGACGTTCGTCAATAAGCAATATAATAAGGTACACTTCCGGATGATTGGCGGCAATTGCATTGGCAA
>CAYUAN010000358.1:0-6323 GCA_964442545.1 uncultured Prolixibacteraceae bacterium
GGGCGTTCCTCACGTTCCAATCCGGTTACCTATATTAAGGCCTTTGATGATATCCGCGCCCTGTTCGCCGCGCAAAAACTGGCCAAAATGCGAAATTATAAGCCCGGCTTCTTTTCTTTCAATGTGGAAGGCGGCCGCTGCGAAGTTTGTCAGGGTGAGGGTGTGATTAAGGTGGAGATGCAGTTCATGGCGGATATTTTCCTGAAGTGCGAGCATTGCAACGGTACACGTTATAAGCCCGAAACTTTGGATATCAAGTATAACAATGAACTGAATATTTCGCAGTTGTTGTCCATGACGGTAAGTGATACTCTGGAGTATTTCAAAAAGCAAAAGCAGGGAACCTACGAAAAGCGTATTGTTGAGAAGTTGCAGGTGCTTGAAGATGTGGGGTTGGGTTATGTACAGTTGGGGCAATCGTCCAATACCTTGAGCGGGGGAGAGGCGCAACGGATTAAGCTGGCCTATTATCTGTCGAAAGGCGCGCAGGGCGGGCGTATCTTGTTTATCTTCGATGAACCCACCACGGGCCTGCATTTTCACGATATAAATAAACTTTATGCTGCTTTGAGCGCCTTAATTAAGATGGGCCACTCGGTGGTAATTATTGAGCACAATACCGACCTGATTAAATGCGCCGATTGGATAATCGACCTTGGCCCCGAAGGGGGCGATGCCGGTGGCCGGGTGGTTTTTGAGGGCACACCCGAAGACCTGATGCAGTATAAGGAATCCTATACTGCGCAATACCTTAAGTTATAGGCACTTTTATTTCTTAATAATTTTATGACGATAGATTTTATCCCCGTTTTGAAAGCGCAGGAAATAAACTCCTTTGGATAAATCCGTACATCGCAGACGAATAGTCTTGCCTTTTTGCGGGCCAAAACTTTTTACTAATCGTCCGTCGCTGCTGTAAAGCTCGATAAATTGCATATCCATTGTTTCGTCGGATTCCAGAATAATGAAATCTGAAACAGGATTGGGGTAAATGCTGTAACTCAGCACTTCCGACTGCGCAATAGATGAAGGAACAACCTGGATTGTCTTGGTCAGGGTGTCGGCTTTACCACATTTCGAGGCGATTAGTATCACTTGATATATTCCGGCTGTGGTGTAATGATGCGCGGGGTTTTCCTGTATGGAGGAATTCCCGTCCCCGAAATCCCAAAAATAGGTGTTCGCATATACACTTTGATTGCTGAAATAAATGGTATCGGCATTTTGTGTTGCCGCGAATTTTGCCTTGGGAACATAACGTCCTACATTCCATTTCGAAAGACTATCGTAGGCAATGATTTTACTGGCATTGCGGATATTGGCTGCATCCACAGGGTCTAAACCATAATCATTACCTATTTGTGTGGGGTCTTTTTGGAAAATCAGTGTGTAGAAGGTGCAGGCGGCAGCGTATGAACCGGCCACGGATGGATGGCTTTCGTCTGCGGCGTATAGCTCGATGCCTTTGTACTGATTCCGGATATAATGCCAAACCGCGCCTACCGGAGATACATAAGCGTCGTTGGAATCTCCCATCATGCGGTAACGCAAATTCAGCAGGCTGTCCATGCCCTCGTAGGTGCAAACCGGCGGCCAGTTGGGACAGTTATAACTGTCCCCGTTCTTGCGTCCCCAGGTCATATAAAACATGGGACGCGTGCAGGGATTTGCCTGGCGGATGCTGTTGCATAAACTTGCCGCATAGGGGAAAACATCCGTCATCACCTGCGAAAGCGGCCAGGAAGGTTTCTGACTCTGCTCCTGAAGAATGACATAATCCCAGTTTGCTTGCTGTATTTTCGCCATGGAGGTGGGGTCGGTACTGTGACCCTGAAGAGTGTATCCGCCCGGAGTGTTGGAGTCATAGATTAAAGTGTCGCCCGTGCTGTTGGCCAATGTGGCCGTCATTGCGGGAAGATTATTTACTCCGGTGTACGAATTGCCTAAAAACAAAGCTCGTTTTGTGTACTGTGCATGCAAAACAGTAGCCCCGGACAACAATATAATTATTAAAGAAAGAAGGATTGTTTTCATATAAACAGTTTTAGAAAAAAGCAAGACATGAATGCGATGCAAAAGGTTGTTTTCAGGCTATAAAAAAAGCAGCAACCCTTCGGCTGCTGCTTTAAATATGTTTTGTGTGTTTAGTTATAAAGTTTCAGTGCAGGCTCGAAATATTTCCACTCGATAACCGGATCTTTAGCAAACTTAACGTCTTTCCAGGCTTCGTGATAGCCTTTGTTATCCTTCAGTTGCTTGATGGCTTTCAAAAGCTTTACGATATTATCTTTTTGCTCGTCGGTTTGTCCGGCCAAGGAAGTAACCAATAATGATTTAACGGCATAGGTTTTCACCGGATTCTGAATCCAGGAATAGGTAGCATTTGTCAATTCCACTTGCTCGCCATAAGCTTCTTTTAACTTGTCGTCAGCGGGAATTCCCACGAGCTTCAATTTGTCTTTCATTGACTTAGGCAGACTTTTCAGGTCATAAACCGGAGCGCTTCCTACAAAGAAGAATGCGTCGATATCGTGGCTGAACAAAGCGCGGAATGCTTTGTCATAAGGGATGTCAACATCTGTCCATTTCGATTGAGTAATTTCCTTGATATATTTGGCGGTAATATTTGTTCCTTGTAAGCTGGAACCAATACCTATCCGTTTCTTCTTCAGGTCACCGAAATTATTAATACCGTTTTCTTTTAAGGTGATTATATGAATTTCCTCATTACCCATAGGCAGTAAAATACGGATATCTTCCGTTTTTTTGAATTTACGCCCCAGGTCTTTGATGTCTTCATAAAGTAAAACATCATACTGAAGGAACGTAACATCAACATCTATTTTGTTTATTTTAAGGAAATTGTAATAGGCACCGTCAGATTCACGCACTTCCAAAAAGTCAATGGTATCACCGGTAGGGATTTTCTTTACGATAACGTCGTATTGAACCTCTCCATACTCGTCTTTGATAGTATCGCCGGTTGCAGGATCAATCTTTGGCATTTGCAGCTCTTGAATCTGATATTGCGGAATACCATACAACTTTCGGGTCATTTTTTGCATATCCATGGCCATTTGGTAATATGAACCGCCCACAAAACCGGAATAAATTTTTAATTTAGGTCCTTGGTTATCCGCTTGCTGTGCTGATGCAGTACCAACAAACAGCATCATCAATCCGGCAAGAACTAAACTTGTTATCTGTGTAAATCTTTTCATAGTTATTTAATTTTGTTTCGTTTTTTACGAGGGGTAAAATTACGATTTTATATTATAAAAACAAATGATGAAAAAAAAAATTGCAATTGAAGGATTGTGAATACCTAAGCCGTTTCCGCGCAACAAACTTTACCCTCCTTGATGCCAAATAGTTTTTCCACGCGGGCTTTGCTTTTTCCGCCTACCATAATGATTAGATAATCATTCAGTTCGATAATGGTATCGGAGCGTGCATTAACGAGCAATTTGTTTTCTCCGTTTTCTCTTTTTACAATACCCAGAAGCACAATATTGTATTTCAGTTTGAGTTTCACAAATGCATCATCGTAGTTCTTGTTGAGGAAGGGGTTTTTCTCGGTTACAAGATATTGCTGATTATCAAAATCCTCACTTGTTTTGGCAGAGCTCATCAAATCAATGTTCAGGTCGGCTACCTCGGGCTCAAAAACATAACTCGCTACCAGTTTTGAGGCAATCTCGTTACGGGCAACCACATATTTTACCCCGGCCGTATGGAAGGTGTCTTTTAGATTATGGTTTTCAATAGAAACCACAAGGTTTGGTTTGGGATATTTCTTCTTAAAGTTGATTACATAAATCAGTGTGTCCGTATCATTCTTGAAACTCATGAATACTTCCGACGATTGGTCCGGATTGGTTTTGCTGATGGATTCCAAATTATGGAGGTCTGAATACAGCACAAAAACATTTTGCTTGCCATACTGGCGGTAAATCAGATCCACCTCATCTTTTTTATCCGTAACGATGGCCACTTTTCGTTCCGCTTTCAACACCTCATCCACCACCATTCTGTTGTATTCGTTCCACCCGATACAAATAATGTGATTGGTGAAATCAGTACCTAGAAATCCCAATTTTTTTTCTTCTATCATTTTAATAATGTTTGATGATATACTACTGATTAATGCTCCCAATACAATTAAACTCGCTAAAATAAACAGATAACCAATAGCCCGCCCTTCAACGGTAACAGGCACAATATCGCCATACCCTACCGAAGTAAGCGTAACCAGCATATACCAAATGGTATCGCTAAAACTGTGGATATCTGAGCCGGGGGCATCTTTTTCAAAAATATATAACAGAAAATCGGTAAAAAACAAAAATGCCAGGCCACTGATGCCCCAAATAATATATTTTTTGATTCTTCTATCCATCCGGCTTATTGCTATGTGATAATTTTTTTAAGTCGTAAATTTAACAAAAAAATGATTTATTTGTGTTTTTATAAATTTTAGCTTAAATTTGAACTCCAAATTAGTAAAATATTAAGTCATCACGAAAAACTAAACTAATAATTAAAAAAATGGCTAACAAAATTAATTACAAGACCGGATTATTATACCTGTATTGGTTAATGTCGGGCGCTGACGGTCAAAAGAATTTTGATCCGGAGGATCCGGAGTGGAAAACAATGCGCTTGATGCGCCGGCACGAGGATATCAATGACAGGGATTTTGATAATTTTATCAATAGTGACCTGGGTACTCCTGACGAGCAACTGGAAAAGGTGTTGCGGGCGATGGAGCATGCTACGCATGAGCAGAAAGTTCGGGCACTTGCCTGGATGGATATGGTTATGATTGCCGACGGAAATATTCACAGCAAAGAGAACGAACTATATACCAAGGTTCGTAAAAAGTTTAATATCGAGGAAGATGAGATTAAGCGCGATCGCTTGACTCTTCCGACTATATAGCGTTTAGTTAATTAAAAATGAAAAAGCAATTCCATACATGGAATTGCTTTTTTGCTTTTGGATGCTGTTTGTTTACTCGGGAATACTGAAGATACGGCTCCAGCGGATACCTCCGTCAAACAGTTTGTAATCGTGATTGATCGACAGCCAGATAAACGAAGGCGTGCCTACGATATGGTCTTCAGGAACAAAGCCCCAATAACGCGAGTCGGCCGAGTTGTGCCGGTTGTCTCCCATCATCCAGTAATAGTCCATCTTAAAGGTGTAGGAGTCGGCCTTTTTACCGTTAATGTAAATGTCATTCCCCTTAATGTCAAAATCATTTCCTTCATACACTTCAATAATTCTCCGATATAGCGGAATGCTTTTCATATTTATGGCCACTGTCGCGCCTTTTTTCGGGATGTAAATCGGTCCGAAATTATCCTGGTTCCATTTGTAATTAGCCGTATCATACGGAAAAATCTCCGTCGGATTGATAACTACACCGGGCTTTTCCGTTTTCTTTTCCAACAGTGCCACATTCGGGTTACTGCGAAGCTTGCGGGCCATTTCTTCGGTCAGGTTAATCAGGCCCAAAGCGGCATATTGCTCCGGTTTAATAATGGTATCCATAGTGGTATAGGGCAAAATATAGGTGGATACATATTTGTTTCCGTCCCGGTCGCTTTCCATGATGGAACGGCGGTATTGTTGAATCTCACTTTTCGATAAGCCCAGGGATTCCAACAGTCTCGTACTCAGCGAACGGCCTTTTCCCACAATAAAATACTGTGTTTGATACTCCTTGGGATTCACGGCTTTTTTACCGTTGATATATACTTGCTGATTGATAATCTGCAGGGTATCGCCCGCGATGGCAATGCAACGCTTGATGTAATTCTCGCGTTTGTCCACCGGCCGTGCCACGATGGGGCCGAAAGGCATCCGCGTCATCGGATTGATGGAGCGGGGATTATTTACATAACTCCAGCCATACTGCCGCACCATGGCGTAATAACTGCGGTCTTGACGGTAGAGGGCCACGGTGTCGCCATCGGGATAATTAAAGACTACGATATCATTGTTTTTTACGGTCTTATAGCCCGGAAAGCGGTAGTACGGAAGTTCAATCCACTCCAGATAGGATTTGGTGGTGAGACTGCCCGGCATGGTGTGGTGCACAAAGGGAAAGCTCAGCGGTGTATTCGGAATTTTTGCGCCATAGGCGAATTTGTTGACAAACAGAAAATCGCCCACAAGCAATGATTTCTCCATCGAGGGCGTGGGGATGGTGTAGGCCTCAAACACAAAAGTGCGGATAATGGTGGCCGCCACAATAGCGAAGATAATGGCATCGGTCCATTCGCGCACTTTGGATTTTTTAAATACGGGGCGGTCGG
>CAYUAN010000359.1:0-13321 GCA_964442545.1 uncultured Prolixibacteraceae bacterium
GGATGAAGGCGAGGTATTTATCGGCTGTGCCGGCGGACGCGATACTTTGATAGAATTAGATTATTCTGCCGAAGAGGTTGATGCATCATGCAAGGCATTCCGTATAGATGTAGGCGGTCTGAACGGTGGCCATTCGGGTGACGATATCCATAAGGGCTACGCCAACGCCAACAAACTGCTGAACCGTATTTTATGGCAAGCCAATAAAGATTTCGGGATTGGATTGTCGGTTTTCGACGGGGGAAATCTGCGCAATGCCATCGCGCGCGAAGCTTATGCAGTAGTCACCGTATCCCCGGAAAATGAACAAGCATTAAATGAACTTGTTCAAAAATTTGAAGGTATTTTCAAAGACGAATACCATGTTACCGAGCCGCGCTTGTGGGTAAAAATCGCGTCTGCTTCGCTTCCTGATACTAAAATTAACGGGAAGGACTTTACAAAACTGACGAACTCCCTTTACTCTTGTCCGCACGGTGTAATCGCCTGGTCGCAGGATATTGAAAACTTTGTAGAGACCTCTACCAATCTGGCGTCTGTAAAATTCCGGGACGGAAAGATTTTGATTACCACCAGCCAGCGGAGCTCCGTAGCATCGGCTCTGGATAATGTTTGTAATATGGTGGCGGCCAATTTCCTCAATGTAGGCGCCGCGGTTCGCCATACGGACGGTTATCCGGGCTGGACCCCCAATCCTAATTCCGAGATACTGGAAGTAGCCAAGATTTCCTATAAAGACTTATTCGGCAAGGAGCCGAAGGTTTTGGCGATACATGCCGGACTGGAATGTGGTTTAATTGGAGAGAAATACCCCGGAATGGATATGATTTCGTTCGGACCGACCATCAAGGGAGCGCATTCTCCGGATGAGCGTATTAAGATTGATACGGCAAAGATGTTTTGGGATTATCTGCTTGATATCCTCAAGCGAACACCAAAGGCTTAAACATTTGCCGGAAATCAAAAGAAAACGCCCCGCATCAATTGATGCGGGGCGTTTCACTTTCCATTAATTCACTTATTACATTCCGCTTCCCGATGCCGGCAAGGGTTTATCTTTTAAGTTTAACTTCTTTTTTACCAAAGTGGTAATATCAAAGGCCTCGTCAAAGTACAATACCACTTGCGAAGAATTATCAATCACATGGGTATAACCGTTTTCCTCAGCTACGGCTTTAACGGCAATCTGAATTTTCTTTAATATTTCAGCAATCAACTGATTTTGAAAATCATTTAACTCTTGTTGTGCTCCTGACTGGAACTGCTGAATACGGGACTGCAAATCTTTAATCTCCTGCAAACGCATGCTGCGCCACATGGGGGTAAGACTATCCTTTTGCTGCTCCAAAGCAGTTTGTTTGTTTTGTAATTCTTCCATCATCATTTGCAACTGCTGCTCCATCTCTGCATATTTCTTTTGCATGGCAGTAGATGCACTGTCATATTCCGGCATTAATTGCAATATTTCCTGTGTGTTGATTACCGCAATTTTGGATGTTTTTTTCTGCGCTTGTAATCCGAGTGTTCCGGCAACAAACAGGAACATAATTAAAATTACTCTTGTCTTCATTTATCTGTTTTTATATTAGTTATTTATTCTAAAGAATTTGCAAATTTAAGAAAATATCAATCCCTCATGCGACACATTTTATCGCCCGGCACCATTACCCATTTTTTGTGTACCATTGTTTTGGCGGGTGCCTCCCCGGGAATTCTGCTGCCGACTCCTCGGATTAGTTGCCGTATAACCCATCTTAGCCAATACCGCATCACTTTTATCAAATCGGTCGTTGGCATATAAAATCGACGCATTAGCCGCACGATCAAAGATCACGGAATAGCCACGCTCCTCAGCCATCTCCTGAATGGCATTAAAAATCTTATCCTGAATAGGTTTTATCAACTCTTGGCGTTTTTTGAACAAATCACCATCTTTTCCGAAACGTTTTTTCTGTAGTTCTTTTACTTCCCGCTCTTTTTGGGTAATTTCATCTTCACGTTGCCGCTTAATATCGGCAGGCAACAATACGGCATCCGTCTGATATGCGCGATACATCTTATCTATTTCCGCCAATTTATCTTCAATTTCCTTTTGCCACTTTTTGGTTAATTCTTCCAATTGTTTAATGGCCATTTTATATTCGGGAATATTATCCAAAATATATTGCGTATCCACATACGCAAACTTTTGAGCAGAAACACTATTTGCTCCGAAAAGCATAAATAACGCAATTACAATAAACTTTTTCATAATTCAAGTTTTTTTATTCTACGGCAAAAGCCGCTTAATTATTTTTTTATTAATCAATAGAGCCGTTCATTGAGAAGTGGAACTGACTTCCGGCCATACCCGGGAATCCGGGAATCGGGTCAAATCCGTAAGCCCAGTCAAGACCCAGCAAACCAAACATCGGCAGATAAATACGGGCTCCGAAACCGGCAGAACGGTGCACATCATAAGGATTAAAATCACTCAACTCAGCCCAAGCGTTTCCTGCTTCGAGGAATCCCATAAAATATACGGTTGCCATCGGGTTGGTCGAAACGGGATAACGAATTTCCAAAGTATATTTGGTGTAAACCGTTCCGCCGATATAACCAAAACCATCGCGGGGTGTAAGTGAGTTATTGGAATATCCACGCATACCGATTAACTCACGTCCATCCAATGAATATCCGGATAATCCGTCACCACCTAAGTAAAAGCGTTCGAAGGGTGAATATCCGATATCCTCGTTATAATAACCGAGGAATCCAAACTTAGCACGGGTGTGCAACACCAATTTCTGCGCCCATCCTTTTCCCAGGCCGGTAAACCAGGAGAAATGCACCTTCCACTTGTAGTACTCCACCCATTCAAACTTTTGGGCATCCGACATATAGCGATAATCCTTGTGATTGAATAATGAGTAAGGCGGTGTAAATTGCAGGGAAACTCCTACATCCGAACCCTTGGTCGGGTAAATCGGGAAATTGGTTGAATTACGTGAAATTCCAATGGTATAAAAGAGGTTATTTGACATTCCGTTATTAAAACTAAACACATTGGAATAGTTCTGCAAATCGTAATTTTGATAGCTGATACTTTGATACAACTGGAAATAGTCATCAGGCCATTTCAAACGTTTTCCCAAACCAACCGTCACACCGGTGATTACAATCGCCTGACGGTTTGGATTTTCTTTACCCAATCCGTTGGTCTGAATGGAACGATAGGCCGAAACCGTCAGGGCGGTTGGTTTTTTACCACCCAACCAAGGCTCCGTAAATGAAGCGCTGTACGATTGATAATACACTCCGTTGGATTGTACGCGCAAGCTTAATTTCTGTCCGTCGCCCGAAGGAACCGGATTCCATGACTTTTTATCAAAAAAATTACGTGCTGAAAAGTTGTTAAAGGATACTCCCACCGTACCAATCAGCATTTTTTGTCCCCATCCCAACGACATCTCAATCTGGTCGGAGGAGGTCTCCTCTACAATATATTCAATATCTACGGTACCGTCTGCAGGATTGGGCTTTGGGTTTACATTCAGCTTTTCCGGGTCGAAATATTTCAACTGTGCCAATTCACGTTGAGTACGAATAATATCGGCACGATTAAAAAGCTCGCCGGGTTTTGAACGAATCTCACGCAAAATCACATGGTCATTTGTCTTGGTATTTCCGGTAACGGTAACATGCTTAATAATCGCCTGCTTACCTTCATATATCCGCACTTCCAGATCGATGGTATCATTATGTATGCGAACTTCAACCGGTGTAATGGACGAGAACAAATAGCCCTGGTTCATATAAAGTGAATGTACGTCTCCTTTTTCCATATCCATATAAAGGCGTTTCTCTAAAAGTTGTTGATTGTAAACATCGCCTTTATTTATATTCAATACCCGTGCCAAAAGTTCGCTGGGATATTTTGTATTACCGACAAATTTAATATCACCAAAATAATACTGGTTACCTTCAAACAGTTTTACATACACATTTACCAGTTTGTCCGATATTTTTACCACACTGTCGCTAATAATACGTGCATCACGATAGCCCTTCGAATTGTAATAAGCCATCAACAAATCCATATCACTTTTAAAATCTTCCTCTATAAATTTGGAAGCTTTCCAAAAACGATAGAGACGCTTCTCCTTTGATTCCTTAAACTGCCGCTGCAATTCCTTGTCAGAAATTTTCTCATTTCCCTCAATAATAAAATGTGCAATCTTTACTTTTTTCCCTTTATGAATATCGAAAATAAGGGTTACCAGATTTCCTGTAACGGTATCCCGTATTTGGGTAATCTTGGTATCCACATTATAAAAACCTTTGTTTACAAAATACTCATTAATAATATTGGTAGCCCGGATAATAGTATTCTTATTCACCGGATCCCCGCGTACAATGCCCAGCTCTTCTCGTAAATCGTCCGCTTCGGATTTACGAATATTACGAAAGGAAAATTTAGCCAATTTGGGCTGTTCAACCAAATGAATATCCAAAAATATTTTATCCCCCTGAATTTTGGTATATGAGATATCTACTGCTTCAAACATCCCCTGCTTCCAGAGTTTTTTTATGGCATTGGTAATTTCTTCGCCGGGAACTTTTATCTTGTCCCCAACGGTCAGACCCGAAAGCATAATCAACACATTATTATCAAGATAGCGGACTCCTGATATGGTAATTCCTCCGATATAATATTCTTTTGGATTAGCGTAGTCAATTTTTTCATTACCCACGGATATCTGAGCCCACCCCTCGTAACTGATAAACACAGCAATCAATATAAAAATTAGTTTCTTCCCCATTTATTGTTCCTGTATTTGCTCGCTTGTTTTACCAAAGCGACGTTCTCTGTTTTGAAAATCTAAAATAGCCTCGTATAAATCCTCTTTACGGAAATCGGGCCATAATTTCTCCGTAAAAAATAGTTCGGTATAGGCAATTTGCCAAAGCAGGAAATTGCTTATTCGCAATTCACCACTCGTCCTGATCAGTAATTCGGGATCAGGCATTCCGGCAGTGTTCAGATGATTTCCAAACAAATCGTTATCGATATCCTCCACTGCCAATTCATTGTTTTTTACTTTTTCCGCTATTCGCCGGCATGCTTCCGCAATCTCCCAACGCGAACCATAGCTCAAGGCCAGCACTAATGTCATCCGCTCATTCCTGGCGGTATCATCAATGGCCTTTTGCAGTTGATTCCGGGTTTTCTCGGGAAGGGAAGCGATATCACCAATCGCTTTTAAACGGATATTGTTTTTCTGAAGGGTCTTAATCTCTTTATTGATGGTTTTCACCAAAAGCGACATTAAAGCATCCACTTCATATTTCGGACGGTTCCAGTTTTCTTTGGAAAAGGCATACAAAGTTACATATTCCACACCCAATTCTGCTGCAGCTTCGGCTGTTTCGCGTACGGGAATCACCCCATGCTCATGGCCGAATATGCGCATTTTTCCCTGCTTTTTTGCCCACCGGCCATTACCATCCATTATAATGGCAATGTGTTTGGGCAAACGCTCCAGGTCTATTCGCTCTTTCAATTCCATCATCTAATTTTTTCCGTCAGCACAAGAACGAATTAAAACAATAAATATTCTTTGTATTTGGAATGTTTTTGATAGGCAGGGCAAGATTTTTGACGAGCACCTGTAATCTTAAACACAATGGTCAGTCCTGCAATGGAATACCAATCCATATTTTCTGAATTTCCACGCTGGCTACCATTACTTTTCATTAAATAATCCTGTACGTAAGTATCAAAATCCGCCCTTTGATTAGCTGTCCCGTTCGGACCAATGGAAATATCCAAACCGGCAAGCATCGCGTCATTTTCAAACTGACGATTACTTAATGCCGCTGCCAAATCAGATTTTTCATCCGATAATAATGCCGGATCAGCATAACGTGTACTTACATCATCAAGATAGTCGGTAAAGGTTTTTCGCAGTCCCCACTCCAGACCCAGGCTTACACGATGCGAAACACTCCATTTAATACCAAATCCAAATGGTATCGACAAAGACATCAAGGCATAGGGCTTACGGTCAGGATAGGCCGTCAGACCCTGACCTTCGGTTCCCAAGGGCTGAAGTTCGTATTCTTCGCCCATATAATAGGTTTTAGGATTAAAGTGAAAAACACCTATTCCCCCAAAAATGTAAGGGGTGAAACGATGGCGATCGCTACCGGCAATATATTCCAGAAAGTTTATCTCAATCCCCATCTCAATATCAATCAAGCTGGTATGAAAGTTCAGATTTTTATATTGCAAGTTGGGTTTATTCAGCTTGCTGTCGCCCTCCAAATAGCCGTAATGTCCTGCCAGGCGAACCGCAATACGCGAGTTCACAGCATAACGATAAAATAAACCAAAATTATATCCGGGCATTCCAAAAACATTGGACTCCGCTAAATCTCCCATATAATAATCCATTCCCAGGAAAAAGCCAATCTCATGATGACGCTGCGCCTTTACTCCCAAGGTCGCCACTAAAATCAATAACGTAAAGACAATTTTTTTCATAGACCAATCTTAATATTCATCAAGGAATAAACTTTATGAATGGGCATCAAATCCTCAAACAAAAAGCTAAACCTCAAAATTTCTTATAATTCATTCAAAATCAAATATCCATATTCTTGTTCCCGTTCGCGCAAATGTACACCTTTTTTAATTAAAAACATAAACGCAGAACTTCTTAATTTCTTACATCCACACCCCATTTTAATTTCTCGCGGATGGTATCGTAGAAACTGCGATTCGACATCTGAATTAAATTAATACTGAAATCACATTTCGACACCTGCAATTCAATCGATGAATCAATGGTTTCGAAGCGGGAATCCAGGCCCACCATAAATGTTTTGGAGCGTCCGCTTACTTTTAATTTTATCACACTGTTGTCGGGGATTACAAAGGGGCGCACCGTCAGATTATGGGTGGCAATAGGGGAAATAATAAAGTTGTCGGAACCCGGTGCCACAATAGGACCGCCCACACTTAGTGAATAGCCCGTGGAGCCCGTCGGGGTGGAAACAATCAGTCCGTCGGACCAATAAGAATTCAGGAATTGGTCGTTGATATAAACATGGACCACAATCATTGACAGGTTATCCTTTTTGTGAATGGTTACCTCATTCAAGGCGAAATTCAAGTCCCCGAACAATTGCTCGGCAGAAGTCAGTTTCAGCAAAGTACGTTTGTTCAGAATGTAGTTATGGCTTAACACGGCATCTATGGCACTGATGATTTCATCACGCGATACCGAGGATAAGAAACCCAAACGCCCCATATTTATCCCCAAAATCGGAATACCCGAATCGCGCACATAAGTTACACTCTCGAGTATGGTTCCGTCGCCGCCAATACTGAAAAACACATCCACTTTATCCTTAATATCGGCATAGGATTCATAAATCACTACCTCTTTTTTGAAATGCAGTTTATCATGCACTTTTTCATAAAATTCCTTATTCAGCCATATCGCGCATTGCTCCCGCTCGAGCTTATCGATGATTCGTTGATAAACATCCAGACTCTTATCATAAAGTTCTATTCCAAAAAGTGCAATGCGCATAATTCTGTCTTTTAATTTATTGTGAAACGAAAATCCGCTCTATTTGTTACGCCGGCCCGGAAGCATTTTCCCGCTATTGCTTTTTCCCTCCGAATTTCATTAGATAGGCCTTAATAAACCCATCCAAATCGCCATCCATAACCGCCTGAACATTGGAGGTTTCGTAACCGGTACGCACATCTTTCACCAGTTTATATGGATGCATCACATAGGACCGGATTTGCGAGCCCCATTCAATCTTCATCTTTCCGTCCTCAATTTCCTGCTGGGCCTGCTGCTTTTTCCGTAACTCCAGCTCATACAATTGCGACTTCAGCATTTTCATAGCCTTCTCGCGGTTTTTCAGTTGCGAGCGGCCTTCCTGACATTCAACCACCAGCCCCGAAGGCTCGTGCCGCAGGCGTACCGCCGACTCGGTTTTATTCACATGCTGGCCACCCGGGCCGCTGCTACGAAAAGTATCCCAGGAAATATCCGCCGGATTTACTTCAATCTCGATGCTATCGTCCACTATGGGATACACATAAACCGAGGCAAAAGACGTATGGCGGCGGTTGGCCGAATCGAAGGGCGACAAACGCACCAAACGGTGCACCCCGTTTTCCCCTTTCAGGTAGCCGAAGGCAAAATCCCCGTCAAACTCGATGGTAACCGATTTAATACCGGCCACGTCGCCTTCCTGCTCATCAATGATTTTCACTTTGTAATTATGCCGTTCGCCATAGCGGATATACATACGCATCAGCATGGATGCCCAGTCCTGGCTTTCGGTCCCTCCGGCCCCGGGATTGATTTGCAGCATCGCGCCAAAGCGATCGCTTTCGCCGCCCAGCATATTCATAAACTCCAGTCCCTCAACCAGCTCCAAAGCCTTGGCATATTGCTCGTCCACCTCTTCCTCGGTAGCATCGCCCTCGCCGAAAAACTCGAACAACACTTCCACATCTTCCACCTCTTTTGCCGCTTCGGCAAACTTTTCCGTCCAGTTTTTCTTTTCCCGGATTTGCCGCATCAGGGTTTCCGCCTTTTTAGGGTCGTTCCAAAATTCCGGATCCTGTGTCCGCTGCTCATCCTCATCTATTTCCATCAACTTGCGATCGATGTCAAAGATACCCCCTTAAGGCCTCGATCCTCTCGTTTAGTTCTTTTATGTTTTCCTTGTTTATCATAGTATTTTATCTAATGTTTTCCATATTAAATCCAATTCATAGCCCTTTGCCTGCGCATAAAGCGCCAACTTCTGTTTTCTTTTGTACGGGTCATCTTCTTTTAAGGAAGCTTTCTTTTTCTCCAACAAAATTTGTAATTGCCGCACATAATCTTCTTCATCCAATTCATCCATAGCCGATTCAATTATTTGCCGGGCTATTTTCTTGGTATACAAACCTTCCCTGATTTTATTCCTGCCCCATTTATTGGTATTAAACTTTCCCCGCACATAAGTGGCCGCATAGCGCGCATCATCCACAAAGCCCTCCTCCTGCAAAAATTCCAGTGTTTCTTTCACCTGTTCCCCGCTCATATCCCACTGCCTCATTTTCTGCAGCACATCAAAGGAAGAACGTTCCTGATAAGCGCAATAACGCATCAGTTTTTGATATATTTCCGTACGGCTCAGTGGTCGCTTTTGCATTGCGGCTTTTCAGAATTATTCAAGCGAAAATAGCGAAAAATAAAGCGTGGAAAAGCAAAAAAAAGGCAGCTCATCTTTGACGAGCTGCCTTTCTCCTAATAACTATAGTGTTGGATTATATTTTAATCTCATCACCGCTTTTGTTAAAGAAGTGATATTCGAGAAAATGATAAGCGTTAACGGACTTCAGTTTCACCCATTTTTTATACTGCTTAAACCATTTCCAACGATAATTGAAAATCCCTTTGGTGAAATAGGCATACAAGAAAGGATGCAAATGCAGCTCCAGGCCGCTTTCGTTTTGTTCCTGCAACATAAATTTGATATTATTCTCTATTTCATCAATAATCAATACTGAAGCTTTTACCTCGCCCGTGCCTTCACAAACGGGACATTTCTCCAATATTTCAATTTCCATTTCGGGACGTACACGCTGCCGTGTAATCTGCATTAATCCGAATTTTGATATCGGTAAAATACTGTGCTTGGCCAAATCGTTCTTCATCGCCTCGGTCATAAACTCATGCAGTTTCTGACGATGCTCCCTATTGGTCATATCAATAAAGTCAATCACAATAATTCCACCCATATCGCGCAAGCGCAATTGGCGTGCAATTTCTTTGGCGGCAATCAAATTCACCTCATAAGCACTGGTTTCCTGATTCGAATCTTTTTTCAGACGCTGCCCGCTGTTTACATCAATCACGTGCATCGCCTCCGTATGTTCGATAATCAGATACGAGCCGGATTTCATATTTACCTTTTTTCCAAACGAACTTTTGATCTGGCGTTCCACATCATAATGTTCGAAAATCGGGGTTTTGCCTTTGTGCAGTTTCAGCAGGGCCACCTTATCCGGGGCAATGGTCTGAACAAATGCTTTCAGGTTCTCCAGCAAATCCTTATCATTCACAACAATGCTGTTGAACGACTCATTGAGCAGGTCACGCAAAATTGTGGACGAACGGTTCAGTTCCCCATAGATTTTAGCCGGCGGCTTTGATTGCGGTAATTTTTTTACTACCGAATCCCACTTCGCTTTCAAAGACTCCAAATCGGCCAGCAAGTCGGCCACCTTACGGTTTTCGGCCACCGTTCGCACAATGATTCCGAAATTCTCGGGACGAATACTCTGAATCAAACGCTTCAGGCGCTGACGTTCGTCGCGGTCTTTGATTTTTTGTGAAATGGAAATACGGTTTGAAAATGGCACCAGCACCAGGTATCTTCCGGCAAATGCAATTTCGGAAGTGATACGGGGACCTTTGGAACTAATCGGCTCTTTGGCTATTTGCACCAGAACCGTTTGATTTGTTGATAAGACGTCGGATATTTTTCCGGATTTTTCGATATCCTTTTCGAAACGGAATTTCGACAAGGGAACGGTATTGTTTTTATTGTTATCCGAATTTATTTTGACGAACTTATTCAAAGAGTTTACTTGCGGTCCCAGGTCCAGGTAATGCAAAAACGCATCTTTCTGATGGCCCACATTCACAAATGCGGCATTGAGGCCGGGAATCACCTTTTTCACTCTTCCTAAATATAAATCACCAACACTATAATTATTATCGTGTTTCTCTTTGTGAAGTTCCATCAACACCTTGTCTTCCAACAAAGCAATAGAAACCTCCGAAGAGCTTACATCAATAATAAGATCTTTACTCACGGTAATAATATTTAGTTAAAATTTTGATTAATTGCGGTTTAAAATCCGCACAACAGCTACCAAAAACACCGGTAAGCTGTTCTTAAGAGTCCGAATTCAGAGGAAGGAGATTTGATTCTAACTCAAAAAATAATTACATAGTGCAAAAAAATGCACTATGTAATTATCAACTTTTACGATAAAATGGCGAGAAGTTTATTACTTCTTCTTATGACGATTTTTACGCAAGCGCTTTTTACGCTTGTGCGTTGCCATCTTATGACGTTTTCTTTTTTTACCACTTGGCATAATTAAGAATCTTTAGTGATTTCTACAAATTGTTCTTTACTTCGTTCACAAAGCTCTTAGCAGGTTTAAATGCAGGGATTTTGTGAGCAGGAATAATAATAGTTGTATTCTTAGAAATATTACGTCCTGTTTTTTCTGCTCTTTCCTTGATAATAAAACTACCAAATCCACGCATGTAAACGTTCTCACCATTAATCAAAGCGGATTTTACGCTTTCCATAAATGTTTCCACTACTGATTGCACTGCAATCTTCTCAATTCCTGTCTTGTTAGCAATTTCTGCTACGATTTCTGCTTTTGTCATTTCTCTCTATGTTTTAAAAAATTAATTTCTAAATTTGGTCTGCAAAGATATAATTTTTATTAAACAGCCAAATAAAAAAAATAAATTTTTGATTTTTTAAGACTCTCATAGTAAATTATTAATGTTAGAAACCGAACGAGAATTAATCAGCCGATGGTACCGGCAAAATCACCGCCAACTACCCTGGCGGCAAACCAAGGATGCCTACAAGATTTGGGTATCGGAAATTATCCTGCAGCAAACCCGTGTACAACAAGGACTTCCGTACTATCAACGCTTTATTACCCGTTTTCCGGATGTGGCAAGTTTAGCATCTGCAGCCGAGCAAGATATCCTGCATTTGTGGCAAGGGCTGGGCTATTACTCCCGTGCACGCAATATGCATGCTGCCGCAAAAGAAATCATGGAAAAACATCATGGAAAATTTCCTGATACATATCAAGAAATCCGCAATCTGAAAGGGATTGGCGATTATACGGCTGCGGCCATCGCTTCTTTTGCCTTTGGTTTACCCTACGTTGCCGTGGACGGAAATGTGTTGCGCGTAATCAGCCGGCTTTCCGAAATTGAAGAGGATATTAATCTCGGGAAAACAAAAAAACTGATTACTCAAATCGCACGGGAGATGATGGGTGATAGCGACCCCGCTCTGTTTAATCAAAGCATGATGGAATTCGGTGCGCTTCAATGCGTGGCTAAAAACCCGCAATGCGATGATTGCCCGCTGCGTGATCAGTGCAAAGCATATATCGCGAATAAAGTACACTTGTTACCGCTTAAAATCAATAAAACCAAAGTGCGCAACCGCTATATCGACTATCTGATTTTTCAAAACGAAAAACATACCTTTATAAAAAGGCGGGGAAAAGAAGACATCTGGGAGGGATTGTATGATTTCCCCTCATTGGAGCATACGGCCTCCCTGAACGAAACGGAATTATTACAACACTTACGAAAACAATTCCTGCTTCCGGGCGAAATTCATATTGCCCATCGCAGCGGAGAAATCCGCCATCGCCTGTCGCATCAGCTCCTGCATATACATTTTAATATTATTGAAGGCTTGCCGGATTCAATTGACAAAAGCTGGATTCAGGTCCGTTTTGAACAACTGAGCGACTTTCCGTTTCCTGAAATTATCAATAAGTACAAGACAAAGAATAATTTATTTAAGCTAAAAGACATAAAATGAATATAGCGTACAAACCGGCGAAAGTATGGTATCTGGAACTGACTGACCCGAAGGCAGATGAAACAGAAAAACCGGAGTTAGAGGCCGTACGGCAACAAAATATCGACCCTGAGGATTATTT
Organism: uncultured Prolixibacteraceae bacterium; assembly: GCA_964442545.1. Lineage (GTDB taxonomy): Bacteria > Bacteroidota > Bacteroidia > Bacteroidales > UBA1556 > UBA6267. Next base: position 12,788 of record CAYUAN010000359.1, read on the forward strand.
GGAGAAATACCGAAAAATAGGCGGCAAATGGAATTGGGCCGAACGCCTGCTTATGGAAAGGGAGCGGCTTTTGTCCCTTCTGAGCGATGCGAAAAATGAAATCTATTACTGCTATTTCGAAAAGCAGTTTGCCGGTTATTTCGAACTCGATTGCCATAATAAGGATGCTATAGAATTAGTCTATTTCGGACTTGCGCCGGAATTTATCGGCAAAGGTTTAGGACGAAAAATGATGCAGAGGGTATTTAGCGCAGCCGGCCGGCATCAAGCTCCCAAACTATGGTTGCATACCTGTTCTTTCGATGCGCCTCAGGCATTGGACTTCTATTTGAAAAACGGATTCCGTATTTATAAAGAAACAGTAGAAGACCAGCCGATTATTTCGCGATAAAAGTTTTCATTTTATGCGGCGAGTTGTCGTCGCGGTAAAACGGAACTTTGTGCCTTATTAGTGCGCAAAAACTGATAAATGCCGTTTGAATTTGGTTTCGGAACAGCTATTTTTGCGAACAGTATGAAAACAAAAATCCGGAA
>CAYUAN010000360.1:0-7023 GCA_964442545.1 uncultured Prolixibacteraceae bacterium
GACTCGGTAACCGGTGTTGCTTTACCCGGCCATGAATAACTAATTGTGAAGTTGCCATTAATAGTTGCACTACCCAGATTCTTTACACGAACCTTAACAACGGTATTTGAATCAAGACCGCAATCACTAATAGGTGAAAGAATCTCCAATGCAGCAGCATCCCAAGGTGAAGGGTCGAATTCGTCGGCTCCGATATCCGGAGTTGTCGTATTACGCAAATCACCGTCAATATCTGTAGTAATCCATGAAATAGGAGTTCCTGTCGCATTCATCATATTATTTACAATATGCAAATCATGAGCATTCACGAAATACGGGTCAATTTCTACACTATGCGTAGCGCCGGTAGCATTTTGGAATGCCGCCAGAGTAGTATAATTAGTACCATTCAAATTAGCTAAGGTTGAGCCATTGAAGGTATATAAGTCATTGAAATCATTCGTAAATTTCGCCGTAGTCACATTCACTGCACGGAAAGCATTACCTCCAGCGCTATTAGCAAATATATTATTCAGCAAGACAATACTGTCTGTCGCGGACTGATATAAATACAAAGCGGCAGAGTTGGTGTGGTTACCGAAAACATACACACTATTATAAAAGATGTTTATGTTCTTCGTGTTCACGATTAGGATACCCGTTGTTGACGAACCAGTAGTCGCATTACCATGCACCTGGAAGAAGTTATTAAATATTTTTCCTCTTAAAGTTTCACTGGCCGTACAATTATTCATTCGAATACCGAAGGCAATCGGAGAAATTGTTGACAACACCTTATTCAATTTAATATTCGGTGTCGAATCACAATATTCGAGGAACATACCGTAATAAACACCGGCACTAAATGCGGTATCCTGATGAATTATATTGTTATTAATCCAAGGTGAAATCGCATTATTCAAATGAACTCCTTTAGCATAATGCCCCGTTATATCATTAAATTGAATTCTCCAACCGGTGGCATCGTTTCCAACCAAACTTACGGCATTTGATCCACGCAATAAGTTACTGTATTGTACTTTAATATTATCTCCTACCGTATCAATACCACAAACCAAGGTCATATTTTCGTCATCCTGATAGGAGCGCACTTGGGTTTCAATCAAACAGTTTTTGATAATAACATCATGTGCATATCCTCCCATATCAAATACACGAGCGTACGTTGAGTCCAATGCCTTAAAGCCTAAGTCTCTAAAGGTAATATAAGAAGCGCCATCAAGTTTTACCACATAATTATCGGATGTTCCTCCGGCATCATATTGTAAAGTAACCAATGAACTGTCTCCGGAGGTACTTTTGAAGATAACTTTATTTGATGATGATGATCCGTTAATGGGTGGGATCAAAATATGTTCATTATAAACCCCGTTAGAAACTTTAAAAGTTACGGTTCCGCTAATACCACATTGTGACAGGGCTAAAACCGCATCAGAGAATGATGTAAAGTTGTTCGCACCACTACCATTCGGATTAATGGTATAAACACCGCTCATTAAATTGGAGCAAGCATAGAAATCAATTTTCATCGTATCGTTGGCGAAATTAAAATCGGCCACAGTATCCGGATCTTGTGTCCATACTTTAAGATGGTGTGCTCCCAAAGTCGGCGTGATTGTATCTATATATAAGGTGTTTGATACAGAATCCGCTTTCAAAGAATCCGTAAACAAATACGTTTTTATAGAAGGAACACCATCATAAGCATAGCGTACCTTTGCATAAGTTATCGTATCAATACCAAAGTTCTTAATGGTTACAGCAATCGGCAAAGGTTGTCCTGCAACAACACCTCCCGTAGGATTAACAATCTGATTTACTCCGATATCGTTAATAAGATTGCTACTGCTTTGAAATACAATTTTCAAATTCGCACGATTCGGACTGGCCGTACCGGAATTTGAGGTATTACAAACACCGGATTGGTCATTTCTGTAATAACGTACTGAGCTCCATCCTGTATTTGTATATTTTACCGATGCGTTGCCGCTACTTACCCAGGAGCTGTTGTTGGAGCAAACCTGAATTACGATATTACTTGTACCATCCCAGTTAAAGGGCGTAGTCAGCGTATGAGTATTCCACCCTGTAGAGGGCGTATAACCTGAAACACTGCTATAAACCGTGGTCATTGCAGAGTTCGGCACGAAAGCGGTCATACTTGTCATCGTCGTCGTACCAATCTTAATCTCAAAGTTTTGCAGCGTAGGACATGAGTTCACATTAGCCACATCAAATGCAATACTTGTGATATTACCGGCACCAATAGTCGAAAGTTCCGAAGCTTTAATCAGATATTGCGTTTTATTACCCCAATGGTAATTACCATAAGGGGTCGGATAATCATATGCTCCGTTTGTAGCCGAACCTGTTCCTAATGTTACCTCACCTCCTGCAGTATATTTGCAGAAGAATGAATGACCAACAGAATCAACATTGGCAGCCGGAGAAGCGTCCGTTGCTTTTACATAATAGTTTATTGTACGTCCGAAACCATAGAAAGGAATGTTCGCACGGAAAGTATCTGTCGCGATGGATACCATACCCAGGGTATCGGAATAACCGTCGGAAGTAGTATAGATTAATTCAACGGTATCCAAACCCGAATTATCAGTTACATAAGCCGTAACTTCATAAGGCCCGGTTACGAAAACAGTATCCGTCAGTACCGGAGGTACCAGCGTAATTGACGGAGGAATCAGTTCACTAAAAGAACCAACTACCTTAATACTGTCGAGGAACCAACCTGCGAGAGATTGCGCTCCGTTATTATCTCCATCAAGCAAGGCAAAACGAATCTTAACGGCAGCTTTGTTTCCCGCTATGGTCGAAATATCAAATACTTCATGTTTCCACCATGAGTTAGTGGGAACCGCAGCAGGAGTGGGCGCCTGCCAATCTACATAAGACGCATCGGAAAAACGACCATTCTGAAACTGACCTGTTCCCTGATACTCGGTAGCGGTAAGTTTCGTCCATGTGGTTCCTCCGTCATTTGAAACCTGAACCTCACAACCGTCAAAGAAACTCACCTTGGCTATTTGAGAAAAACTCAAATAAACAGCTGATTTTCCTGTTGTAGAGAATGAATTTGTGGTAGTAAGAAAGGTAGTATCACCTGTAGTTACTACGGCTGAATCACTCTTTGCCCCTTCAGCATGAAGGCGAGTATTCAGTGCCCAAACTCCGGTACCTGTGGAGCTTGAAGTCATTTGCAGCGTTGAACCTTCAAAGTCTTCGTAAAACAATTGTGTTTGCGAAAACGCGAAAGTAGAAAGCAACAAAACCAAAAAAGTAAGTAAACTTCTCCTCATTTTAATTTATGTTTAGTTAATAAAATAGTTTTATGTGGTTGTTTATACACAAAACGCACAGCGTCAAATATTTGTAAAATACCCGACACCATACAGTTTAGAATACGTCGGAAATTAGACAATAATTTCCTCAGTTGACGTCTGAAATCAAAGCCAAAGATGCAAAAAATATGTTATATCCCAAAAACAAATAGGAGATTTATTTCTGATTTTTAAAACATATTGTGCTATTTTAAACAATGGCACCCCAAGAATTAAAGTTTAGTAATTTTAATTACAACCCTCCGGTTTTTTTGCATTTGCTCTGCTGTTACGGCATGCGGGTATATCATTTGGGAATAACCAAAGCCTTTGTATTGCATTCTGCGCTCATCTATTCCTCTTTTGCGCAAATAATCATACACCATTTTGGCCCGATCAATCGAAAGCTCATTATAATATTCCTCCGTATGTTTTTTTCCGCCTTTTACCGGGCGGTTTACATGCCCCTGAATTTCTATTTCCAGCTCAGGATTATCTTTCATTATCGCCAACAACTCCCGCAAAGCCGGATAGGATTGACGAATAACTGTAGCCTTTCCGCCTTCAAAATATACATTCTTCAATTCAAACGAACCGCCAAGGCGCACAGATTTTAAGCGCACCTCAATATTTTTCACCTTTTCTGACGGGAAAGAATCAAGTTTAAAGTAACCGCTTTTACTAAGATAGTCTTTCGCCCAGACTTTATAATTATAAAAACGGCCGGGCTCTACCGGAATAGTGGCACTGCTGATACGCTTATTGTATATTGTATCATAGTCAGGATACCCTTTCGAATGCTCAATTAATACCAGATGTGCCGGAATCAGACGATTCGATGACTCTTCCATAATAATGAAATTAACAGATAATTGTTTTTGAGCGGCTATCCGTTCACCACTGCAATTCCTGAAATCAAACCGTATCGTGTGGCCACCGCCTTTCGGATACACATTATCCAACACCAGATAATACACCTCCCCCGCCTGAACCCGAACAGACGTACTCCAATTGTTTCCTTTTCCTTCGTGCACAAAATCAGTTTTGCCTTTCGGTCCCAAGCCGGTAACACCCCTGCTCTCAGGCTCGGGTCGAGAAATATTGGTACGAATCGGTTTTATTTCACCTTTATGGATGCGCTGACATGTAATATTCCGCACTCCTTTATATAAGATAAAATCATAATCGTCTTTCGGATTGTCGGGAATAATACTAAATGACAAAAGACAATTTTGCTCCACCCGGAATCGATACCAAACCGTATGATGCTCTTTCTTAAATGAGTATAAACTCTTGCTTGAAGATTGAATTTCATTATAGTTACCCGCCCACACAGGGGCAGTTGCACGTATTATGGTTTTGCCGGTAATATCCAAAGCATTAGAACAATCAGACATGGCAGAATCGAGCACAATCCGTTGTTGCGCTATTAGCGTGTTTAGTGCAAAAATCAGTATGAATATGGCGAGAAGTCTCCGCATCTTATTGGCTGATAATTACTGAAGACCTGTAAACCGGTTTGTTTTGGCGATCAAACAACACAATAAAATACCGTCCTGAGGCAAGTTGCTGATGATGCCAAACTCCGGAACTTTTATCCGCCGACTGTTGCATGGCAATGCGATCAATCTGCCGTCCCGAAGAATCATAAACCATTAGATAAACTACCTTATTGCTGTTTATCTCAAAAGATACCGGCCCTTGGGCGGGATTGGGTTTAATTTTCAGTTTTAGCCCCGCCTCATTCTGCAGGTTCCGGTCGCGAATACCCAAATATTTATAATCATACACCGCCAAAACATAGTCCCCGTTACGCACATGGGGTACTTTTATATAACCGGCAATCCAGTTTCCTTGCTTCTCAAACTTCACCGGCCGCCAGGCCATAGATCCATGCGGACGATATAAAACGACCAGGGAATCCTGTTTATTCTTGATAATATCATTGTCAAATCCGGGTGTTCGCAAATAGCGGAATTGGATTTCAGCATCAAAAGCGGTTGGATAAATACCGTTAACAGTCCAATAGCGATTACTCGATATGCGCAATCCGGGATAATGAATACCCGTGCTATCCGGGCCAAGCCAATTATAGGTAATTTGTACCAAAGCCGAATCATTTACATAATTTACATCCAATTTGGCAAAAGCCAAGGGCAAATCCAATAGCCCCGCGCTTTTAATTACTTTGGCATAATCCGTAGTGGCATCGCCAAGACGCTCGTCCAAATCGCAAAAAACCGCTTCCGGCTTAAACGGAATATCAAAACTCATGCTTCCTGTTTGCCCTGAGAATACCACCATCGTATCAATCCTGTTCCATTGATTATCCATAAAACTCACCGGCACACGGTTTGAGTTGGCATAGTTGGGTTTATGTTTCAAACGTTGACGCATCCACACTTTTACCTTAAAAGGCGCGACACCGGTTTGCACCTCAAACGAATCAATGGCAAAATGCACAAAGCCGGGCTCATCCACCCGGGACGCAAAGAAATCATTGACATTCACGCCTGTATTATTCGTGATAAAATCACGAAATTGCGTTATCGACTGGTCACTGAATGCTTTTTGATTCATATAATCGTGTAGCATGTCAAAAAACAAATCATCGCCCAAATAAGCACGTAGTGCATGAGCAACCATTCCTCCTTTATCGTAAATGGTGCTGCCATAGGTAAGATTATGGGGTATATTGGCCAAAGCATAATAACCTCCGTCACGATTGGCGGTGTTTTTCAAAACATCATACATCAAAGCCCGGATATTGTTTTTATAAGCTTCTTTACCATATACCATTTCCTGATACATGGCTTCCGAAAATACGGCCCAACCCTCGTTAAGCCACATATCGCCGGCCGAAGCACAGGTTACCAAATCGCCAAACCAATGGTGCGACAGCTCGTGCGCGAACAAAGTTTCATAGGTCAAAGTGCCGTTAATATATCCCAGCCCGATGGCAATGTTCGTTACATGTTCCATAGCACCCGAACCGAAAGGCACACCAACATAACCCACCCGCTCCCAGCGATAAGGGCCGTAATAATATTCAAAAGCCGCCAGTATTTGCTTCAGATTGGCAAAACTCGCCTGAGCCTGGGCCACCATATTCGATTTCACATAAATGGCAATGGGAACAGGGCCGTTTACGCTATTGAATGTATCGCGAACCGCCACATAAGGCCCTACCGCAACCGAAGCCAGGTACGCGGGAATATCATGATGCAAATCCCAGTGATATACCGTGGAATTGCTGCCCCCTGTTGTCGAAAGCAATGTTCCGTTGCAAATGGCTTTATTTCCGTTTTTCACCGCTATTTTCATTTCGTAGGTGGCACGATCCGAAAAATCATCCACACAAGGAAACCAAACACGTCCGTAATTATGCGGATTGTCCTGCATTCCAATGCCAAGATTAAAAGCAAACGTACTGTCGTTGGTAAAATAAAAACCACCCCAACCCGAAGGATCAATGCCCGGACTACCGTGATAATACACCCGTAATAAAACGGTATCTCCAATATTTATGGCATTGGCTAAATTAAAATCAAGGATGGTATCATTATAATTCCAGGAGGAAATACTTTGACCGTCCAGATTCAGGGAATCGACCGTCAAGCGTAGTAAATCCAGCTTAATCTTCGACAAACCATTATAGTGCGTCGTGATTTTCAAATCGGCAAAGCCG
>CAYUAN010000361.1:0-3213 GCA_964442545.1 uncultured Prolixibacteraceae bacterium
AGGGGATTTCCGTTTGTATTTTTATAATGCGCCTACCTGGGGATTGGGTACTAACAGCCCGCAATATACTTATGGAGATTATCAGTGGACATGGGTTGATCCCAATGACGGTACAGATGTAGGCGCTTACCAAATGAAATATAATTTTTTGCGGATTCATGAAATTGTAAGTTATAAAATCAGAAAATTCTTCTATTTGGGTATGGGGTATCATATTGATTATTTCTTTGATATTCACGACGATCAATTGGATTTGAATGCAGTACCGCAACAATTAACCCCGCATTATACCTATTCGATTTATCATGGTTTTCGTACGGATGAATATATGATGTCGGGGCTAAGTTTGAATGTAGTTTATGACTCGCGGGATAATATGAATAATCCATATAAGGGTTATTATGTAAACGTAAATTATAGAATCAATGCGACTTTTCTTGGCAGCGATCAACGTTCATCATCCTTATATTTGGAGTTCAGGGCCTATAAGCATCTTTCGCAACGGAGCCGGAGACATTTGTTGGGATTTTGGGCATTCGGTAATATTCAAACCTCAGGTGCACAGCCATACCTGGCGCTCCCTGCGGCAGGGGAGGATCAACGTAGCCGATCGGGCAGAGGCTATATCGCGGGACGGTTTCGGGGCGAAAGCTTTTTTTACAGCGAACTGGAATACCGTTTCCCGTTTTGCCGTTGGGGAAAAATCTTAGGTGGTGTTGCTTTTGTTAATATCTCGTCGGCATCCAATAAAGTGGAGGATATTCCGCTATTCAAATATATAAAGCCGGGCTATGGATTTGGCATTCGGTTTATGCTGAATAAAAATTTCCGCACCAATATTAATATTGACTTTGCTTTTGGCCATAAATCCAATGCGGTTTATTTCTCCAGCAATGAAACATTTTAACTCATTTTCGCCAATTCCGTCTGTTTCTTTTTTCTAAAAACAGAAAACAGAAAACAAAAACGAATAAATGCTTATTTAATAACTTAACGCATTAAAAGTAGGAAATAACCCCGTCTGCTGTATGCTTTATCTCTTCATATTTTATTACAAGACACAATCCCGAAATACCTATCTTTGCCCGACCTAAATCAACATTAAGGAATGACCATCACACCCGAAAAAATACAGCAATTTGAAGCCATGATTGATGCGGCGGAGCGGATTTGTATAATAATGCATGCCAATCCCGACGGCGATACCATAGGTTCATCATTGGCGCTATCACATATTTTGGAACATGCCGGAAAGCAGTGTTCTACTGTTTCTACCGACAGCCTGGCGGATTTTTATAAATTTCTTCCAGGAGCCGAAAATATTAATGTGTTTCATAAGAGTGCCCGCTCGGTAAGCGATATCATGCACGATGCCGATTTGATTTTTTGCATGGACTTCAATGCGGCGCACCGTACCGGTAAACTGGAGGAAGTGCTCAATCAGACCACAGCCCCCAAAATTATGATTGACCATCATCTTTTCCCTGATGAAGGCTTCTTTGATTTAATGTTTTCGAAACCCGGAATCTCATCCACGGCCGAGCTGTTGTATGAGGTGATTATCGCCTCAAAATACAAGCCCCATTTGGATAAAAAATCTGCCGAGTGCATTTTTGTGGGCATACTCACCGATACGGGCTCGTTTAGCCACAGTTGCAACGACCCGCGTACCTTTGAAATAAGTGCCGAGCTGATTCGTTACGGTTTAGATGTGAAAGCGATAAACGATTTGGTTTATAATAACAGTTCGGAACAGCGTTTACGCCTTTTGGGCTATGCCATCAGCGAAAAGCTGGTCTATCGCCCTGAAAGCAAAGCGGCTTATTTTTCGTTGTCTATCGAAGAACTGAAACGCTTTAAGGAAGAGCCCGGATTTACCGAAGGTATTGTAAATTACGGACTGGCAATTCGCGGGGTGGATTTCGCGGCTTTGATAACCGAAAAGGAGGATGTGGTGAAATTGTCGTTTCGTTCCAAGGCAAACCTGAATGTCAATCGCTTTGCCCGTGATCATTTTGATGGCGGCGGGCACGTAAATGCTGCCGGCGGACGTTCGTATGTTAGCTTGCAGGAAACCATCGAAAAACTGGAATCTTTGTTACCGCTTTTAAGTGAAAAGTATTATGATTAAGCACATTTGGCCGGTATATTTTTTATTCATATTTATTTTGGGACTTACCGCTTGTCAAAATGGCGAGCAAGCAAAGCCGCCGAAGCTTGACCCGAAAGAGGTGCAGGATCATTTGGCCAAAATCCACAAACAAAACATCAAGGTGGAAGACCGGCAGATTGATGATTATCTGGAGCGCCGCGGTTGGAAATTCAATCGGACCAAATCGGGTCTGCGCTACAAAATATATAAGGAAGGCATCGGGATAAAACCGCAGGAGGGCCAAAGGGTGAAACTGGAATATACCTTGAACCTGATTCGGGGCGATGTAGTCTATGATTCGAAAAAAGACGGCCCCAAAATATTTGTGGTAGGCGAGGGGGACGAGCCCACGGGATTGCACGAAGTGGTGCAGTTGATGCGGGTCGGCTCGCGGGCGAAAGTTATTTTGCCGTCCTATTTGGCCTACGGACTGATTGGCGATGAGCATAAGATTCCGCCGAGTGCCACTTTGTTTTATGATCTCTATCTTGTTGAAGTTCACTAAAATCAATGATAGTCACTCCTTCCGCGAAAATCAATAACCATGCGTGTTAATTTTTACAAAAAATACGATTAAAAGGCCGATTTGCAATATAATTTCAGTAAGTTTGCCACCTTATTATTAAAAATCAATTATTAAACACACGATGAATAAAAGAAGACTTAATTTCGTACTGTTAATGTCCCTAGTGGCATTATTTATTTCTGCTTGTAATCAGGGCGGTAAATATCCGGGTTTTACTACTGAAAACGGTTTAACCTACAAAATTCATAAAGCCGGCGGTGATACCCAAGTGGCCCGCAAAGGTGATGTTATGATTGTACACATGGTGTACCGTACCATGAATGATTCTAATTTTAGTGGTGCGCAATCGACGCAATCATTTGAGATTCCAATGCTGGATGCGACCTATAAAGGTGATGTTTTTGATGCCCTTGCGATGATGCATCCCGGTGACAGCATTACGTTTATTATGAATTCCGATTCGTTTTTTGTGAAAACGGTTGGTGCTCCTCGTCCGGAGTTTTTGGATAGTGGTTCTACATTCTTTTTGGATATA
>CAYUAN010000362.1:0-4589 GCA_964442545.1 uncultured Prolixibacteraceae bacterium
ACGATGGGACGAATGGGCGATGGGTCGATGGGACGAATGAGCGATGGGACGATGGGACGAATGGACGATGGGACGAATGGACGATGGGACGAATGAGTGAGGGGACGATAGGACGAATGGGCGATAGAGCGATGGGGCGAATGGACGAAATTGATAATAAGTTGAATAAATAAGGCACGATGACTTTAGGCAGGGAAATAAAAGCACTGATAAAAAAAGACATCCGATTGGAGATGCGGCAGCGCTATGCCATCAACTCCATTCTTCTGTATGTGGTGTCCACGGTTTTTATTTCCTATATGGCTTTTCAGGGGGAAATCGGAATGAAAAGCTGGAATGCGCTGTTTTGGATTATTATGCTATTCGCGGCCATTAACGCATTGAGCAAAAGCTTTGTGCAGGAAAGTCCGGCACGTCATATTTACTATTATTCCCTAAGCAGCCCGCAAGCGGTAATCATTTCCAAAACAATTTACAACAGTCTGCTGATGCTGCTTATCAGCTTCCTTACTTTGGGTATTTATCAACTTTTTTTGGGAAACAAGGTGCAGGATATCGGGCTTTTTGCGGGGGCCTTAACATTGGGGGCATTGGGATTCGGCACCATTCTTACCCTGGTCGCAGCCATCGCCTCACGTTCGCATAATAATTTCGCCCTGATGTCGATTCTCAGTTTCCCCTTGGTTTTGCCGCTTTTGCTGAGTCTGATGAAAGCCTCGAATATGGCTTTGGAACAGGCGAATAACGGCTTGGCGGGCATGAAAATTTTGGCGGCGCTTTTTATCCTGAATATGATTGTTATTACTTTGTCATATATTCTATTTCCGTACCTTTGGCGCAACTAATTTGGCTTGAAATAGAAACACGACAGCTTCGTTGCACTCATCTTAATTCATAGTCACTTACTACAGTAAGCTCCTATAAATTAAGTTTTCCCGCGCCTCGCTCTCGAATTCCTATTTCAGCCAAAACTGCATAATAACACCTATGCAAATGAATAATTGATTATGAAAAGAAACTGGTGGAAATATTTAAGTATTGTATTGCTGTTGTATGCAATTATATACGGTTTTTTGGTACCGGTGCCGGATACGCCTATTGAGCAGAGTCTGCGCAATGTGTTTTATCATGTGGGGATGTGGTTTGCCATGATGGCCGTGCTTACCGTTTCTTTTATCAATAGCATTAAATATCTGAAAACAGGCGATTTGCTGTACGATATGAAGGCGGAGCAAGCGGTACGGGTTTCTTTTCTGTTTGGAGTGCTCGGCCTGATTACCGGAATGGTATGGGCGACATTTACCTGGGGGCAGCCCTGGGCCAACGACCCGCATTTGAATGGTGCCGTAGTAAGCATTTTGGTTTATGCGGGCTATATGGTACTGCGTTCGGCCATTACCGATGATGAAAAACGCGGACGTGTGGCGGCTGTGCTGAATATTTTCGCCTTTATTATGATGCTGATGCTCCTGGGACTGATGCCCCGCCTGGCGGAAAATACCATTCATCCGGGCAGCGGTGGAGACCAGGGCGGCAATCCCGCTTTTGGCGATATGGATGTCGCGATGCGATATGTTTTCTACCCTGCCCTGGCCGGTTGGATTATGCTGGGCTTATGGATTGTAAATATTCGCATCAGAATCCGCAAATTGGAAATGAAACGCGAAGAAAAAGAATTGCTTTAACCTGATAAAGACTTGATATAATGGATACTGAAAGTAAAATATATGTAGTCATTGCCGTACTCTCGATTATTCTTTTGGGAATCGGTATTTATTTGAATGCACTCGACCGGAAAGTAAAAAAACTGGAAGACGAAATGAAAGACGAATAAGTCATTTACCCTGCACAAAAGCCATATTTTTAAAGCAAATTATTAATCACGAATTATGAAAACATCACATATAGTCCTCATTATTATTGTTGCCCTGGTAGGCATAGGAGCCATCGTAAGCCTGATGACCGAAAGCCGGAGCTATGCCGATTTTAAGGAAGCGGCCAAACATCCCGGAAAGAGTTTTGATGTAATCGGAACCCTGGATACCACTCGCGCCATCGAGTACGACGCAATGAAAAATCCCGATGAGTTTAGCTTCTGGATGTACGACGACCGCGGAAATCACAGTAAGGTGGTGGTAAACAAGCCCAAGCCGCAGGATTTCGAAAAAAGTATTTCCGTGGTAATCAGCGGAAAAATGGACGGTGATGTTTTCCGTGCCAGCAATATATTGCTGAAATGTCCCTCGAAATATCAGGATCAGAAAAAACCGGAGTTTGAAATGGAGCTTAAGTAACGCTTAATTTTCGTCCTTCTTTATTTTCTCATTAAACACATACAGCAGGCGCAGGGTAATGATATTATTGTATTGGTCGCGTGACCAGGTATCACCTGAAATATTCTGAAACTCCCTCGTCCTGATTTTGGCTAAAGAATAAGCATAACGGAAATCGATTTTCAGTCGTTTCCAAATGGGAATGCGGATATTAACTATGGCATTCCAATCGTTGCGATCATACGGGCTATTGGTTACACTACTGTGCACGGTTTCACCCCACTCTATTTCTTTAATTCCGACCAAACGCCCCCAGGAAAATCCGGCCCCTATGGTAAGAAAACCTTTATCTGTAAAATACACGAAAACAGGAACCTCAAGGTAACTTAAACGTAAATCATAATAAGGCAATGATTTATCAGGACGGTCTTCGGGCGGGTATTTTTCGTAGGAGCCTTTTTGCGAATAAGACGCCTCCACACTTATCGACCATTTTTCGTTAAAGGGATAAATCGAGGATGCTCCCACGTTAAATCCAAACTTTTTAAAACCATACATCTCATCCCCGTCCACTTGTGTCAGATTACCCCCAACGGCAATCGCACCCAAAAAAGATTGTGCGCGCATTTGCGAAGTCGCAAAAAACATCAAAAAAAGAAGGATAAATGTGTATTGTTTTTGTTGCATAAATATATTTGCTCTCGCTTTCGCAAACGCAAATATCAGAATAATATTTCACATTGTAGCGGCATTATTTCAAATGCAGCGTATCAATTCTTTATCTTTGTGCCAACATCAAACAAAAGCATTTATGAAGAAACTCGGTATTATCGCAAGCATCTTTTTACTCAACATTTTCATCCAGTCCTGCAATACGGTACCCGTAACCGGGCGGAAACAGATTTCCCTGATGCCGGAGCAAGACCTGATTAGTTATTCCACGATAAATTATACTCAGTTTATCAAAAGCAGCAAATTATCCACCAATCGCCAACAAACGGAACTGGTGAAGCGGGTCGGCAGAAATATTTCCGCGGCAGTGGAGTCTTATCTGAAATCGAAAGGAAAAGAACACCTGCTCGACGGTTACCAATGGGAATACAATCTGGTGGACGACCCCACACCCAATGCCTGGTGTATGCCCGGCGGCAAAATTGTGGTTTATACCGGCATTTTACCTTATACCAAAAATGAAGCGGGGCTGGCCGTAGTGATGGGGCACGAAGTGGCGCATGCCGTCGCCCGTCACGGAAACGAGCGGATGAGCCAGCAAATATTGGTGGAATACGGAGCCGGTGCGCTCAGCACGTTTATCAGCGACAAACCACAGGAAACGCAACAACTTTATCAAATGGCATTCGGTTTGGGTGCGCAATACGGTCTGATGCTTCCCTATTCGCGTTTGCACGAAAGTGAAGCCGATAAAATGGGCTTGATTTTTATGGCGATAGCCGGCTACGACCCACACGAGGCCATCGCCTTTTGGGAGCGCATGTCGAAAAGCGGCGGACAGAAACCACCGGAAATTTTGAGCACGCACCCCAGCGACGAAAGCCGTATTCAGGCCTTGAAGGAATTTATTCCGGAGGCGATGAAGTATTATAAAAAGTAAATGCTATCCGCGTAAAAATTTCGTCCAGGCCGCCTGCTTTTCGTTGCTGTAAATACGAGCGGGCGTAGGAAGCAACTGAAAGTGAATTCCGCGGACACGGCAATATTCCGCGACGGAATCAACCTGACGCTTGATATGGGGAATACCTGAAAATGTCTTCCGCGACAAGGCGACTTTCCGCAGCTTTTTCAAAGACTCCAATTCGGGGATAATCGCCCGCCAGCGCTGAACACGGCAATCAATATAATCATCACGGTAATTAGCTTCCTGGCCGGGCTCCGCCTCCACCTCCGCAATCAGGTCGATGAAATCAATTTTATGCATGCGCATAAAACGCAGTTTATCTTCTTTTAGGGCTCCTTTGAGCGACTCTTTGCCAAAAGCAGCAGGCAGCAACTTCCATAAATGATTTCTGCTGCGGCCATAGAAAAAATCAGCCGGATTTTCCGGTGTTTCGGGATTGAACGTACCGATAATCAGCAGCTCCGTTTCCGGATGCGGACGGTAATCAATGAATCGATGCCGGACGCGAATATTATTCATTATCCTCCACCTGTTTCATCGAAAATTGCAATCGCTTTCGGTGCAAGTCCACGGAAATCACCTTAACGCGTACCTTCTGATTCAGTTTTACCACATCAGCCGGGTCCGACACAAAACGATTAGCCAGCTCGCTGATATGCACCAAACCGTCCTGATGCACG
>CAYUAN010000363.1:0-3485 GCA_964442545.1 uncultured Prolixibacteraceae bacterium
CCAAAACACCATCCACATAAATCAATTTATCCGTACCATCATAAACACAGGCAATATGATGCCAATTGCCATCATTCACTGCTGTTTTTCCATCAAAATCATCCGTACTCCCGGAATTATCCGTGGTCGCGAATCCAACGGCCCCGGTAGAAGCATTAACATAAACATTAAAAAACTCACTGCGGTCAAAATCCACAATTGCCCAGTTGTCGTACCAATTACCTGTATTTACTGTTGTACGTACCCAGGCCTCAACCGTTAATACCGGTATTTCTCCGGGATCACTAAAATATAAGCCCTGAATGGCAACATAATCATCCGTACCGTCAAAGGTCAACGCGTCGTTCGTCGTTCCCGTATTTATTTCCGCAGCGTAAAAGGTATCTGTTTGCGATAAAACAGGCGTCGTAAAAGAGCTTGTATTTCCATAAAACTTCCCTCCGGTAGCCTCATCGTACCAGTAATAAGTTCCCGTATTTCCGCTTACGCTAAGGGTTAGGCTTCCCTCACCACAGCGTGAAGCTCCGGTAGCAGTCGGTTGGGTACATTGCGCGTAAGACATGCTCTGAAGCAGAATCAGAAAAGACGAAATCAAAGAATAAAAAACCGTCTTGAATAATAGCTTTTTCATATTTTCAATTATTATATATTCATACATCTACACCTTATTATTTCCATGTTTTAAAATAACAAGGACACTATATACATTTTATCCACATTTTCTTGGATTAGACATTTATACGCCCTCTACAAGAAAAGGTTGCCTTTAAAAAAATGATGAAATATATATTAGGTATTGAAATCATACACATTACGAAATTTTGCTTGTTATAAAATGTTAACAAAATCCGTTTCCTGACATTTTACTACTTTTGAGCCTCAAAAATCAATCAATGAAAATATTAGTTACCGGAGGACTGGGATATATCGGATCACATACCGTTGTCGAATTGCAAGAACACGGTTATGAGGTGATTATCGTCGATAATCTTTCAAACAGCCGGATTGAAGTCTTAGACAGAATAGAGCAAATAACAGGCATAAAGCCGGAGTACGAAAACTTTGACTTAGCTGATAAAGCCGCCTGTTCCGCTTTTTTTGGACGGAATAAGGACATTTCGGGAATTATCCATTTCGCAGCTTATAAGGCAGTGGGCGAATCGGTGGAAGAACCCCTGAAATATTATCATAATAATATCGGATCCCTGCTGAACATCCTTGAAGGCATGGAGAAAAACAGCATTCCAAACCTGGTGTTTTCCTCCTCCTGCACGGTATATGGGCAACCGGACGAACTACCTGTTACCGAGCAAGCTCCGATTAAAGAGGCTGCTTCCCCTTACGGTTATACCAAGCAAGTTTCGGAACAAATTATCCGCGATTTTATTATGGCTGATAGTCAGGCCAAGAGTATCGCCTTGCGCTATTTTAATCCGATAGGAGCTCACGATTCGGCATTAATCGGGGAGCTTCCACTGGGTATTCCCAACAATCTGATGCCTTTTATCACGCAAACCGCTGCCGGCATACGGGAACAACTGAGCGTTTTCGGAGATGATTATAATACGCCTGACGGCACAGCCATCCGTGATTATATCCACGTGGTGGATTTGGCCAAGGCCCATATCGTTGCTTTGGAGCGTATGCTTAAAGGAAAGCAAGAAAGTGATTACGAGATTTTTAATATCGGTACGGGCAACGGTTACAGCGTGCTTGAGGTAATCAAATCATTTGAAAAAACCAGTGGAAAGAAATTAAATTATAAAATTACCGGCCGCCGTGCGGGAGATGTGGAACAAGTATGGGCCGATACCCGCTTTGCCAATGAGGAACTGGGCTGGAAAGCCGAGCGCGGCCTCGACGATATGACGCTGAGTGCCTGGAAATGGCAATTGGCCCTGGAACAGGAAAAATAAAGAATTATGAAAAAGATACTAATTACCGGAGGAGCCGGATTTATCGGATCGCATGTGGTGCGATTGTTTGTCAACAAATATCCCGATTATCAAATATTCAATCTGGATAAGCTCACTTATGCCGGGAACCTGGCCAATTTACGCGATGTGGAAAATAAACCGAATTATGAGTTTATCAAAGGAGACATCGTAGATGCCGCTTTTATTTACGATTTATTCGAAAAGCATCAATTCGACGGGGTGATTCATCTGGCAGCGGAGTCTCATGTGGATCGTTCGATTACCAATCCCAATGAGTTTATCATGACCAATATCGTGGGGACGGCCAATTTGCTGAATGCGGCAAAACGCATTTGGGAAAATAATGCGGAAGGTAAATTGTTTTACCATGTTTCCACGGATGAGGTGTATGGTTCATTGGGCGAAACGGGATTCTTTACCGAAGAAACGCCCTACGATCCCAAAAGCCCCTATTCGGCATCCAAGGCCAGTTCCGACCATTTGGTGCGGGCCTACAACAACACCTACAAAATGCCGGTGGTTATTTCCAATTGCTCAAACAATTATGGTTCTTACCAATTCCCCGAGAAGCTGATTCCGTTGTTTATTAACAACATTAAACAGAATAAGCCATTGCCCGTTTACGGCAAAGGCGAAAACATCCGTGACTGGCTTTGGGTGGAAGATCATGCCCGCGCCATTGATGTAATTTACCACCAAGGTAAAACAGGAGATACTTATAATATCGGCGGTCATAACGAATGGACAAATATTGATTTGATTCGCTTGCTTTGTAATATTATGGATCGCAAGTTGGGCCGTGCCGAAGGCGAAAGCGCAAAACTAATCACCTATGTAAAAGACCGTGCAGGCCACGATTTGCGCTATGCCATCGATTCGACCAAGCTGCAAAAGGAACTGGGCTGGACTCCTTCATTGCAATTTGAAGAAGGACTGGAAAAAACCGTGGACTGGTACCTTGAAAACACCGAATGGCTGGATAATGTCACCTCCGGTGATTATCAAAAATATTATGAAAAACAATACCTGAAACGTTAGATTACAGAACTATTAAAAAAAACAGGGCATAATGCCCTGTTTTTTTGTGCTCCCACCAAGACTCCCTGCCTGCCGGCAGGCAGGGAACTTTTAGACGTCCTAATCTTTTGTAAGCATTTTTTTCAATTGCTCCTTTCCTGTTCCGGATTTCCAATATTTCTCTCGCTTACGAGCTTCTATTCTTGTTTCCACGGTTTCTGTAAAGATTAATTCCCAAGGACGAAAGCCTTTGGTTGACCTTGTTTTTCCTGAATTATGTTCCTTAATTCTTCGTGCAACATCAGATGAAAAGCCGACATAAATGCGCCCATCTTTTAAACTTCGGATGGCATAAACCGTAAACATAATAGTAAAGATTTGTGCTCCCACCAAGACTCGAACTTGGATCTAGAGTTTAGGAAACTCTTGTTCTATCCCTTGAACTATGGGAGCGTTATTATTTCTCTTCCAATATCCATGGAAGCCCTTGTTCCCTGCCTCTCGGCAGGCAAGTATCCCTTGCTTGTCTGC
>CAYUAN010000364.1:0-12663 GCA_964442545.1 uncultured Prolixibacteraceae bacterium
TTCCCATCCGCACCTGATATTGCTGCTCGATTACATCCTGCCTCGGCAGCGCGATGGTTTCGTCCTTATTTAAAACGCCGCCCTGAAGTGTGGCATCATAGAACACGCCCTGTAAATTCGCTGATAGTATCCATTCCCAAATAAATTTATGATTGGTAGTTCTAGAGTTGGCCCAATCCAGCATCGATTGACTTTTATTTCCGAAACGCATCTTCAGCCCGAATTTTACCCGGTCGGTAAGTGTGCCTACCCGCACTTCGGTAAAGGGAATAAAATGCTCGGCCACAAATCCGTGAAAAAAACTTTTTTCCAGCCGCAGGTGATAATCGATGAGCGGTGCATTGTTTAATTGATTATCCCAGCCCACTGGCAAGGCGTTTCCCAGCAGCTCGTGCACAAATGATTGCACTTCCTCTCCACCGGCCATAGGTCCCATAGCGCCAATGCCCAACTCATTTGAAATCAGCAATCGTTTTTTCGCATTCAGATGAACGGCATAATTCGTCAATAATAAATAGGCGGAATAAGGCCGGTCGTTAGCTATGGAATTCGGATTTTCGATGGAATAGGGAGTGAAAATCCGCTGCTGCAGTCCGAAGCCGGCAATGCCGCAATTCTTTTTTCCGAAAAGATTAAGCATTAACTGTGCGGGCGATTTTTTCAGGCCTTTATGCGTAAATGAAATGGCGATTCCGGCAGTATAATAACTGTCGGTTTGAAAAAGCAAATCATTTTCGATTTCAAAAACCAGCCTCCTCCGGTCTTCACTAAAATAAACAGCGGTCTCGGTACGTTGCGAAAACGCCCCTATTGGTGTCAACAACAGGCACATTAATAATATTTTAAGTGCCGGGCTGCTCATAGTGTTTTTATTTTATTTCAATTACTTTATTCGCATTTGCAAATATCGTTGCTACCATATTTTGCCAACGCTCCGGGAAAGATTTTTTAACCTCTTCCGGCGCGTTTTCATCCAATACTGTTTGGAGCACCTCTTTGGGTTGCACTACTTTCCCCGGTAGATAATCCACCTCAACGCTTTTGCCGTTATCAAGGCGTGTAAAGCGTACAAAAGATTCTATATCGGCTCCGTAGCTCAACAGGCCTCGTCGGTTAAATCGCCCCTGAACACCCAGAAATCCGGTGTTTTCTGTGGCGCCGGTAATATTGGATAGCACCTGGGCAGAAACGCCGGTATTATCCTCAAGTGTTCCACGCAGTTCCACACGAATCCGACCACGTTGTGGCAGTTCGTCTCCGAATAAGGCTTTCAATCCTTTAAGCGCCATCAGATATGCTCCGGAAACCACGCCACAGCTGTGACCGGCCATTTTTACAATCTCGAGATAGGATATATCAATAATTCCCTCTTCAGTTGCTCCGAGGAACGCGCTCAATTCGTCTTTCAGCACGATATGCTCTATTTCGTCATAATATTTTGGATACTTCATCTGTTTGCGTTTTATAAATTTCCACAAAGATAGTGAATATTCACTAACTTGTCAAATATTATTGAAATGCAGGCGATTTTATACAAGAAAATTTTCAGTGATGTCTTTTATCTCCTGCAAATCGCTTTTTCCAAAGCTTTTTCCAGATTATTCGGATTTTCCCATTCCATCGGGTAGTGTTCGATGCCGGCTTCCATAAATTTGGGCCCGGTGATAACAAAGCCCTGCTTTTTATAAAAGTCTACGACGACAGCCTGGGCGTGCAGGAAAATCGGTTTGCCGTATTGGCGGGCGTCGGTGATCATATAGCGCAGCAAATCGCGTCCGAGGCCTTTGCCCCGCGCTTCTTTCAAAAAGGCGAAGCGCTCAAGCTTAACCCCTTTATCGGTTATGCGATGGCGGGCTGTTCCCATAGCCTTGCGCTTGTGGAAAATTAAAAAATGAACACAATCTTCCTCAAATTCAAACTCCTCTTCTTCGCTGACGTTCTGTTCCTCCACAAAAACCTTACGCCTGATGGCGAAGGCTTGTTCCAGCAAATCCTTCTGCGCATAGCTAAACTTCCTGATCTTGCTCATTTTGTTCTTCTTTATGCATAAATTCGTATTTGGGCAAAATAATGCTGAATACTGTCCCCTTCCCTACTTCCGACTCGAAACTGATGCTTCCGCCAAAACTGAGGATAATATTTTTTACCATTGCCAGACCCAAGCCTGTGCCTTTGCTTTTGGTCGTGAAATTGGGCACAAAAATCATCTGTTTTTTATCCTCCGGGATGCCGCAACCGTTATCGCGTATATTGATACGATAGGCCGTCAAATGCTCTTCGATATCGATATCGATAAAGCCGTTCTGCCCTATTTCGAACGACTGTATGGCGTTTTTAATCAAATTATTAAATACCCGCAGCAAATGCTTGCGATCGGCATATACAAAAAACTTATGGTCTTCGGAATACGTAAAGTTTATTTGCAGATTATCATAGTCGGCATACAGTTCAATGGCATTTTGGATAATTTCATCCAGATTGATTTTTTCGTTATTTGATTTGGGCATCTTGGCAAAATCCGAAAAGGCCGTCGCGATATCCGAAAGGGTGTCGATTTGTTGAATCAGGGTTTCGCTAAGGCGTTGCAGGCGCTCTTCCCAATCGGGGTCTTTTTCGTTCCATGATTTTAGCAAATACTGTACGCTCAGTTTCATCGGCGTCAACGGATTTTTAATCTCGTGTGCCACCTGCTTGGCCATTTCGCGCCAGGCGCTTTCCCGCTCCGATTTGGCTAAAAGGTCCACCTTAATCGAAAGTTGCTCGGCCATACGATTGTATTCATCCACCAGCTTGCCGATTTCGTCTTTACCCTTCCACTCGATTTTCTCGTTGGTCGAACTGAGACTCAGCTTTTGCAATTTTTCCTTAATCATCCTCAAGGGGCGACTGATGTAGTTAGAAATCAACAGGATAACAATAATGGAAAGAACAATGATAAAGGTATATACATTCATCAGTGTCATTAAAAAGTTGGACACCTCACTTTGCATTTCACTCTGGCGGGCGAAATAAGGCAGGTTCAGATAGGCAACCACCTCCCGCTGATTATTGTGGAAAGGCAAAAAGGCGGAGGAATATACCAGGCTTCCGATATTTTCTTGGGTGACCAAAAAACTCTCTTTTTCGTGCGACAATTTGTAATAGGCCAGCGGATTCATCTTATTCGACAATAGGTGTTGCTCGAATATCTCGGGCCGTGTGCCCGTAATCAGATTGCCTTGCAGGTCGTACAAATTGATGTCTGTATCAAATACTTTCGAAAATTTCATCGACAGTGTTTGCAGGTAATCCGCGTTGTTTTCGGTATCCGGCACATCGATATCGCTCACCTTGTGCTCAAATTCCATTTGCAGCGAAGTACTTAAATATTTCAATCGCTGATTGTTTTTCTCATTATTCAGGCGCACGATGTAATGTGCGGAGAAATAGCTGATAATGGCGAAGGACACAATGATAATGGCAATCATGCTAAACTGCAAACGGGTGGTGAAATTCAGTTCCAGATGCCACTCGGTAAGCGAATGATTATAGAGTAACGCTCCGGCTATAAAGAGTAAACCGAACAATATAAAAAGGTATGAAAATGGTGCAATGGTCGTCAGTTTTTCCGGGATTTTCTTACTCAGAATATAGAGCTCCCGCTCATTGTTTCGATACACCAGATGATTGTAGCCGTTGTGGTCCACAAAAAACATTTCCTCCGTCGATTTCATATAAGGCTCCGTCAATTCGGGATAAGAATATTGTCCGTATGATTCCACCAAAACCCCCTTGTCGTAAGCCGCGAGCGAATAATTTCTAAT
Organism: uncultured Prolixibacteraceae bacterium; assembly: GCA_964442545.1. GTDB lineage: Bacteria > Bacteroidota > Bacteroidia > Bacteroidales > UBA1556 > UBA6267. The sequence goes on from CAYUAN010000364.1 coordinate 3,804, forward strand.
CTTCTCGAAGGGGTCGTTTCCCTTTTCACTCAATAGTTTGGTAAAGCCCTTGCGTTTGAGTTTAGAATTGATTTCCAGGTAAATGGTATAAATTACGTCACCCTGCATCGTATGTTCTACAAAGCGCAATAAACCGAGATAATTTATTTGGCCGGTTCCGTAATTCAGATGGTAAAGGTTTTTGTTTTTGGTTAGCGTGCCGAAACTAATCAGATTCCGAAAAAAGAAATCGTTACACAAAATCCGGATGTTTTCGGGCTTAATTACCAGCTCTTGTTCTTCATCGCAAATGGTGGCCTGCAGGTCGTATTTTTTCCAATGCGATTCGGGTTCGAAATAGGTTTTGAAAATGTATTGCGTAATGGAATCGAAGGACACGTTATTATCATGAAAGGCCTGAATCAGCATTGTATCCCGGTAAATTTTCTTTTCGATTTTCCGGAACAAATATTCCACCTGCGGGTCCTGATTGATGGCTACCGAGCGAACAATCGCCTTGCGCCGCAGCTTCTCGGCTTCGTGATTGTATTCGTTCATCGAAATGGCTGTAATCAACGAAATCAGCAGCAACACGGGAATGAGTTTTTGCAAGGAGTAACGATTTTTACGCTTATTGCTGTAAATCATTATCATCACCAGCAACACGAACAAGACAGTACGGTAGGGCATTTCGAGGAAGAAATATAAGCCGCCCAATGACAAAACGATGAATGCCAGGCTGTATCGTAGCGTTTTCCGGCTTAGAATCGCACTATATAAGGCGCTAATGGCGTAGAGCAAAAACAGGATGATAAATACCAGTTGAGCAATGACCAGCAAGCCGATAAAACTCAAATGATTCAGCTCGAAGAAGTCCGCGATATCGAAATGGATGCTGGAGTTAATTATCAGGTTATGAATCACATTCATACCCGCATAAAAGAGGAGCAATGTTCCGAGCAGAAGAATGGTGCCGCTGATAATCGCGATAAACTTATTTGTTTTCAGCCGTTCGATTTTTATCCATTCACTTACGTCCATATTACTTGCCGCCAGCACGATAACAAACAAAGTGTACACGCTTAAAAACAAATCGCCCAAAGAGGGAAACCATTGTGAAACCGCATAGGAGCCGGGGCTGAATATATCGGTTTCGAAAAGCACATCAGGCATACGCAGATATTGGAGCAATAGTCGAATAGCGATTACGATGGCCGCATACATGAAAAACAAAGCTTGCTTTTTAAGCTTTCGGCGTAATAGTATGTACAGAAAATTTAGTGTAAGGGCCAGGAGCAGCATATAAATTATAAAAAGGATAATCGACTGTTCCGGGCCGGTTATTTGCGTTTTCGGAAACGATATTCGGAATAATATGTTTTGCGCCCTGTTTAGGATGCTGTACTCTTCTTCACCTGCCCCTTCAAAATGTAAAACCACGCTTTTGCTCAATCCGAATACAGGATTTAATTCGTTGGTAAGATATTCGTTTTCAAAGGGGTAATCATGCGCTATTAAAAAACTGGCAATTAATTTATAATCCCCAAGTTTATATGCTTTTAGAATATAATAACCGTCCGATAATTTCGCCAGTTGCACTTCATTGTCCCGTCGAATCGACTCGGCTTTAGGGATGGCCTCATTATCCGACCAGCTTAGGAGTTCATTTTTTCGATAAACAAAAAAGTTAATATGATTTTGCTGTAATTCCCGGATATCGCGGTCCGAAAAAACAAAACTGTCTTTTTGCTTTTTTATTTTGTCGCTGAAAGCCGATTGAAATAGATCAAATAAATCCTCCTGTTCCCAAATTCGTTTTTGGATTTTTTCCTTGGCCAGGATATTGCCTAAATTATTTTCGAGGATGTTGGTATATAAAATCGCGAAAATCAATGTCAGGGACATCAGAATAAGATGCCATTGTAAAGTCGAAAATTTTATCCGGCTGAATATTTTGGAAAATCTGTTTCCCATCGATTTGATTTTAAAAACAAAGATATGCCAATTTGCGATACGCAATTTTCGGGCGCGGATATTAAAATTAACACAAACCGTTCAATAATCAAGAATAAACTGCATAATAGTCAGAATATCAACACAATAAGCCGGGCGCTCATATTTACGCTATAATCGCGTTTCGGCCCCTGGTGATAGGTGTATTACCACAGAAGGGCTAAATGCCCGAAATCGGGCTAAAATCGCTTTATTTGAAAAACGGGGCTATGTTCCACGTGGAACATTTATTTGTTGATGTGAACGAGCAAAACCGAGATGTCCGCCGGTGATACGCCGCTGATTCTTGATGCCTGGCCGATAGTTTTGGGTTTTATCTTGCTTAGCTTCTCGCGGGCTTCATACGAAATGGCCTCGATTGCCATATAGTCGATATCTTCTTTGAGGTAGATGTTTTCGTATTTTGCCAGGCGGTTCGCGTTTTCTTCTTCGCGGTTGATGTAGTTCTCGTATTTTATCAGTATGGAAACTTCTTCGATGATTTCTTCACGGCAGCAATTTAGTTCGTTCATCTTTTCCCGGATACGTGCTACGGAATCAATTATTCCTTCCAATTGTACCTGGGGCCGCAAAAGAATACGGGCGGCTTTTTGTTTTTGTTTTAGCTCGCCGCTGCCGGCGGAAATCAGATAATCCGAAATCTCTTCCGGTTTTATGCTTTCTTTTTGCAGGTAGCGAATCAGTTCTTCGGTTTTCTCTTTTTTATAGCGTACACGTTTTACACGCTCTTCGGATGCCAGGCCTATTTCGTATGACTTTTCCGTCAGACGCAAATCCGCGTTATCCTGACGCAAAAGCGTTCGGTATTCTGCCCGTGAGGTAAACATTCGATAGGGCTCTTCTGTTCCTTTGGTGATTAAATCATCAATCAAAACGCCAATATAAGCTTCCGATCTTTTCAGGATAAATGGCGCCAAATTATTTATTTTAAGATGGGCATTAATGCCGGCCATCAAGCCTTGCGCTCCGGCTTCTTCATATCCTGTAGTACCGTTAATCTGGCCTGCGAAATAAAGGTTTTCGATACGTTTAGTTTCCAAAGTATAATGCAATTGTGTCGGCGGAAAATAATCGTATTCTATGGCATATCCCGGCCTGAATATTTTCGCATTTTCAAAGCCCGGAATTTTACGTAATGCCTTTAATTGCACGTCCTCAGGAAGGGACGAAGAAAATCCGTTGACATAAATCTCATTAGTGTTCCATCCTTCAGGCTCGATAAAAAGTTGATGACGATTTTTATCCGAAAAGCGTTCGATTTTATCTTCAATTGAGGGGCAATATCTTGGCCCGGTTCCGATAATTCTTCCCACAAAAAGTGGCGATTTGTCAAAACCCGTACGTAAAATATCATGCACCTCATCTGAGGTATAAGCCAGATAGCATGACCGCTGATTTTTTAATTTAGGCGTATCCGTAAATGAAAATTTGCCGGGATTTTCATCGCCCTTTTGTTCTTCCATTTTCGAAAAGTCAAGGCTTCGTCCGTCCACACGAACCGGGGTTCCTGTTTTCATCCGGTCGGTATCAAAACCCAACTTAACGAGTGATTCGGTTAGACCTGTGGCCGCCTGCTCGCCAATCCTGCCTCCCGAAAAATGTTTCTCACCGATATGGATAATTCCATTAAGAAAGGTTCCGTTGGTCAGAATAACTGATTTCGCCTCGAATTCTATCCCCAAAGCGGTTCGCACACCACTTACTTTGTCGCCTTTGGTGATAATGTCCACAACGGTATCCTCCCAAAAATCAAGATTTGGAGTTTCTTCCAGCATTCGAAGCCATTCCATAGTAAAAAGTCTTCGATCGCTTTGTGCGCGCGGACTCCACATAGCCGGCCCTTTACTTCGGTTTAGCATGCGGAACTGGATCATGGTTTTATCCGTTACTATGCCTGAATAACCGCCCAGCGCATCAATCTCCCGCACGATTTGCCCTTTGGCAATTCCGCCCATGGCAGGATTGCACGACATGGCTGCGATGGCATGACGGTTCATGGTAATCAACATAACGCTGGAACCTAAATTGGCCGCTGCCGCCGCCGCTTCCGCTCCGGCATGCCCCCCTCCTACTACTATGACATCGTATTTTTGAAACATAATATGTGTTCCACGTGGAACAATCTTATAAAATAATGAATATCAAGGGAATAACTGTTTTTGGCTTTATAAACCGTATTCCGACCGCAAAGATAGATAATAATCCTCTTTGGCGGTCATTTCTTGCTTTTCGGCTTTGCTTTTGTCTTTATAGCCCAAAAGATGCAGGACGCCGTGTATAAAGAGTCTGTGCAATTCGTTACGGAAACTTTGCTTCAGCTCACGGGCATTCTCCCGACAACGGTCAATACTAATGTAAACATCAGATATAATGGGCATTACGCCTTCATTATAATCAAATGTGATAATGTCCGTGAGGGTATCATGTTGGAGATACTCTATATTTAACTGATGTAAAAATTGATCGGATGTAAGAATGAAATTTATATTTTCAAGTGCGCCGCCTTCATGCTGAATCGCAGCTAAAAGCCAGGTGCGTAACTTCCGGATATCGCGAACGCGATAAGTTACATCTTCGTTAAAGAAATAAATTCCGGACACAAATTAGTTGATTTGAGCGTTGTTTTTAACCCCTTGCCCTACATAATCATGATACAGTGCGGCACGCTTACTGGCCACTTCATGATTGATTGATGAAATAAGGAAAGTCATTTTGATCGTGCTTCCATTGTTCAGAAACTCAACCTTATCGGCCAATGCTTTAATGGTAAACAAACCTCTTCCCTCTTCCCCTGTGGCATTAATATCAGTCGGGTCGGGAACACCGTTTACATCAAATCCCGCACCTTCATCTTCCACATAAAACGCCAGACCGTTGGTTTCGCTTTCGAATCGAATTTGCACATGCTTATTTTCATCATAATGATTTCCATGCACCACGGCGTTTGTATATGCCTCGATTACAGACATTAGGATGTTTCCGTAATAATCTGTAAAAATATTATACTCGTCGCAAATCTGTTCTACAAACTGCTCGACCTTATTGATATACAAACGATCTGTTTTTAATTCGATTCCTTCTTTCCTAATCATTTTTATTGAGCACTTAAATTAGTTACTATGGTTTTCTTCCCCCATTTTTTCAAAGTATTTATCTACTTTGTTTTTGTAAAAAGGTTTCAATTTCGGAGGAATAGTTTTCAATAGCTCAACCTCCTGATTTCGCTTACGAATATAGTCAAAAAATTGAACGTTCGACGCATTGTTAAAATTTTTTCCTTCCTCAGACTTCCTTTTTTTGTCTTCGCCTTGCTTACGCTCGGCTTCTTCCGCCTCTAATAAACGGGTTTCAATTTCCTGTTGCCGCTTTAAGCTTTCCGCCCGCAAAATTTTATTAACAAGGTCAGTTTCATTCTCTTCCATCTTTTTCGTGACTCCGTTCAGCGCTTGTGCTTCCTTGCCCCTGCCCTCTTTTTTTAATTGCTGCTGATATTGTTGCAATTTTTGTCGAATGGCTTCCTGCTCTGCTGCCATGCGGGCCATTTCTTCACTCATTTTCTCACCGCCCTGGTTATTGTTGCCCTTTTTAGGCCCCTGATTTTTACCCTCCTGCATGCGTTTTTTCATTTCTTGCATCTTTTTGTTCAGGGCCTGTTGCATTTTGCGAATATCCTTTATGCTTTGTCCTCCCTTGCCCGACTTGGGTTTATTGCATGCTTTATTGCCTGCTTTTTGATTTTGCATCTGCTTTTTCATTTGCTCCAGAGCTTCAGAAAGCATCAGTGCCAAATTATTCATGGAGGTCATGGCATATTGCTGCTTGGCCACCGCCTGATCCTTTTGGCGTCGTGTGGTTGGCCCGATGGTGTTCAAATCCAGCATAGCACGTAAACTCTGGTCAATACCGGAATTAATTTTGGAAACTTCCTTATTTACCACAGGCGCAATGGCCGGTTGTCGCTTGCTTAAGGCAAATAATGAGTCCTCCACCATTTGCATATCGTCTCGTATTTGTTTTTGACGATGAATAAGTTGCGGGTATTTGGGGTCGCTGTTCGATGTATATTTTACCTCTTGCATCAGCGCCTCCTGATTAAACGAACTTTCGATAAGATTGGCTAAAATTTCGCGCAGGCTTTCCATATCTTCCCCCATACTTTCCATTTCCATATCGGCTTGCATCTGCTCTAATTTTTCCTCCAGTTTTTTCATGCTTTCGGAAGCTTCTTTTTGCATTTTCGAGGCCGATTTGTTTTTCCCTTTACTCAGTTGTTCGCTGCTTTTTTGCTGCTGCTGCTTTATTTGTTCCTGCTCTTGTTTGGTATCCTCCATCTTATTGGGCCGCTCCAACTCTTCATTAGCTTTTTTTGCTTCTTCCATCTTCTTTTCAAACTGCTTGAATTCTTCATTCAGTTTTTCCTGTTCTTTTTTAAGTTCTTCGGAATCAGCTTTTTTCTCCTGACTTTTTTCGCTTAACTGCTCCTGCTTCTTTTGTAATTCTTTTAATTGGTCTATCGCATCCTGGAGCTTCATATCAAATTCCATTTGCTTAAAAATTTCCAAATCGCGATCCAGTTGCTTCTCAATATCCTTGTTTTCAATTTTCAGTTTTTCCAACATATCCTGCGCATCTTCCTTTTTCATCTCCTCCTCCATCATCTTGCGCATTTCTTCCATCATTTCCTTCATTTCCGGAGTCATCAGCTTATCCATCAACTCGTTAAGTTGTTTTTGCTTTTCGATAATTCGTTCGTCCTCTTCGGTAAATTGCTGATCTTGAATCTGTTTTTCTTTGTTTTGTTTTTGAATTTTTTCCAAATCTTTCAGCAAATCATTGTATTGTTCCAAAAGGTTTTTCAGAGCTTGCTTGTCTTGCCAGTCCAAATTCTTTTTCTCGGCTAATTTTTTGGAAAGGCGGTCCATTTCCTTATTTATTTTTTGTGCTCGTTCGCGGGTTTCATCCAGTTTGTTTTGCAAATCCCGGGCGCGCTCTTCTTTTTGGCGCGCAAGCTCCTCCGGACTTGGCACGCGATAACTGAGGATGCGGCTTTTACTGCTTTTCGCTCCGTTAATGCGGTCGTTATCCCAAACCCGGAAATAATACGTCAATTCATCACCCGGTTTAAGATTTAATGTGGCTAAATCCAGAAAGTGATAAAAATCCTGCTTTTGCCTTTGCGGGTCAATATCGAGTTTGAATTTCTTTATCAGCGCGCTGTCCTCCTGCTCCGCTTTTTTTATTTCATACACAAATTGCAGCTTTGTAAAGCCGTAATCATCTTTAATAAAACCTTTGAAATACAACAGGTTAATATTAGTTGAATCTTCAAATTCCTCCACACGGATTAAAGGGTAGGCATCGGGAATTACATCCAGCTTGTAGTTCAGTGTATCGGGTGAAACAACATAATCGTTTTGTGAAATCAAGGCGTAGTCGGCGCTATGACGAACTCTGCGTTTATAAATAAAGTTTTCGGCATCGACTTGGGCTAATTCCACAACTTCCCTATCCCATAATAATTTCATTTTACGGGTGTCGCGGGTGTGAAAATGCCATTCGATTTTTGTTCCCTCAGGTACACTGAAATCGCCCGTATTCTCCAGTATTTCATTCTTTTTGCCGGTATATTTCGGATAGTGTAAGCTAACTTCAAAACCAACAATCATCGGCTTGGGCAGCACCTTTATAATGTGTTCTTCGAAACTATATTTGCCTGCCTGAAAATAGAAACCCTTGCTTTTGCGCAGGTTTTTAAATACATACGAAAAATTCCGCGCGTCTTCTTTTTTCGCCTTAAAAGGGTAGCCCTCAATTACCACATAAACTTCTTCCGGCACGATATCTCCTTCCGCACGGAAATGCAATTCAAAGTCCGAATCCTCAACAACTTCCAGTTTTTCGTTTTTAATTTCAAAATGGTAAGGCGCCTGCTCCTCATATTTTACATCATAATTTATCAGCCGTTGCGAAGGTTCGGTAATAACATGTGGTGAGTAGAGTAGGAGGGCAATCAGAATAATCAGGGGCGGCAGAGTGTATTTCAGGTATTTTTTATTTATCGAAAAATTTACTGCAGATTGAAAAGGTATGGGGCTGAGTTTTTCCGCACGTTGTTCTATACTCGCAAGCAGGATGTTTTTATTGGTAGATTCTTCTTCGCTTAATTTGTTTAATTGCAGGGTGTTGAGCAGGCTGTCACTCACTTCGGGAAAATGTTCACCGATGATTTTGGCAGCTTGTTCGTGGCTGATGCGTTTGCCAAAACTAATTAGTTTTGCCAGGGGAACAAGAATCCAATAAAAGATTACGCCACCGGTGATAACCAGGAATAAATAAAACAAAATTGCCCGGAACAATGTGCGTAAATGAAAGAAATGTTCCAGAATATCAAGCAATAAGAAAAAGCTGATAACAATTCCCAAGCTTATTAACAGGCCCTTAATGAGCATGTTGGTATAATACTTCCGGATGAAAGCATCTATTTTACTGATAAGCTTATGATAAGACGGGTTTGTCATAACAGGGCGAAAATACGAATTATATAGCGCTATTCGGCAGAATATCACGTCTCGTTCCGAAACGATAATTTGGTAAAATTTATTACCTAATCAATATCATATTTTGCGGCCAGGAAAATCGAAAGTAATCTTAGATCGAAATAGATATTTTACAAACCAATCAAAAAATGATATATGCTAATAAAACAGTATAATTGTTTTGTAAACATAAGGAATTAGTGAATAAACCAAATTATAATATTGTTAGTATTTATAATAAAATATAAAAATGTCTAAAAGGAGAAAATAGTAGTTAAATAAATTAATTATACAGATAAGGTATCGAAAGATACAAATAAAAAGTAGTATAA
>CAYUAN010000365.1:0-7598 GCA_964442545.1 uncultured Prolixibacteraceae bacterium
GGAAAATGGAAAACCATTGATGATGAGTCCGGGAAACCCAAATCCATTGTGCTGTTGTACAAGCAAAACGGAAAATTGTACGGAAAGATATTGAAGCTGTTCCGTGGGCCCGATGAGGAGCAAAATCCGCTGTGCGACGAGTGCGAAGGCGAATTGCATAATAAGCCGATTATCGGGATGCAAATCGTAAATGGTTTGGAATATGACGACGGCGAATGGGAAGGTGACGACGGAATTTTGGATCCTGCCAATGGTAAGGTGTATGATTGTAAGATCTGGCTGGACGAAGATAATCCGGATGTGCTGAATGTGCGCGGATATATCGGATTTTTATACCGTACACAATACTGGCACAGAGTGAAATAGTAAGGCGAAAAAATTAGTTTTTGGAAAAGACTGTCTGCAAGGGCGGTCTTTTTTATTGCTCCAAAAATTCTTGAACCAATTGTCGAAACGCCACCGGATTATCGGCATGCAACCAATGCGACGCCCCTTCAATGGTCTCGATACGGGCTTGCGGGAAATGCTCTTTTATGGCCGGAATATCCGTATCCAAAATATAATCCGATGCGCCGCCCCGGATAAAGAGTGCGGCTTTAGTATAACGTTTCTCACTTTTTAGCTCGGGCATAATCTTATCAATATTCCGTACCAGGGCACCGGGATTAATCTTCCACTTAAAGCCTTCCGAAGTGTGCACAATGTTTTTAAGCACAAACTGCCGCCTGCGTTCATTGCTGATAAAACGTTTCAGACTTTCGTCAATTTCGCCGTAGTTTTTTTTGTCCGACAGTTTGAGTAAGCTCAAAACGCTGAGAATGGCCCTGTGTTCCGGCCTGATTTTTCCTTTGCGCAGACTCATGTCCGCCACAATCAACTTATCCACCCGCTCGGGATAATCCAGACTGAAATTCATGGCCAGGCGGCCACCCATGGAATGTCCCAAAAGCACACAATGCTCGATTTCAAGTTTTGCCATCAGCTTTTTCAGGTCTTCCGCCATCAGCTCGAAACTAAAATCATCACTATGCGGACTCTGCCCGTGATTGCGCATATCGGGCACCACTACATGATACTGCCGCGCAAAAGCTTTGGCGTGGCCAATCCAATTGTCCGACATGCCGAACAAACCATGCAGAATGATTAAATGCTGTTCGTGTTCCGTTCCGTATTCCCTGTAAAAGAGATTCATTTTCCGGCTTTTTTAGATGTTTTGGTTTAATTAAAAAACGATTGCTTGCTCTTACAGCAGCCAACACCCATCTCCCCGCTGGCCGAGCGTAGTCGAGGTCCTGTCTTCCAACTTCTGTCTTCCGGCTTCCATCTTCCAGCTTCTGTCTTCCAGGTGGCCGAGCGTAGTCGAGGCCCCGACCTTTTCCTTAAAACTTCTGCCTTGACCCTTTTGCCTTGACCCTTGAACCTTTTTCCTTAACCTCTTACTTCACCAGTAGCCTCCGGTACATCATCACCGTATTTTCCAGTCCGAAATAAAGCGCATCGCAAATTAAGGCATGCCCGATGGAAACCTCCAGCAAGCCCGGAATTTGTTCGGCAAAATATTTCAGATTATCCAGATTCAGGTCGTGTCCGGCATTCAGTCCCAGTCCCAGTTCGTTGGCAGCTTTGGCGGCGCGCACAAAAGGAGCAATGGCCTCTTCACGCTTTTGCTCATAGTTGGCTGCGTAACTCTCGGTATAAAGTTCCACCCGGTCGGTTCCCGTTTCTTTGGCGTGAAAAACCATTTCCTCATCGGCATCCACAAAAATGGATGTGCGAATGCCTGCTTCTTTCAGGCGGGCGATGGTGTCCTGCAAAAATGCTTTATGCGTTTTGGTATCCCAACCCGCATTGGATGTCAGTACATCCGGAGCATCGGGAACCAAAGTAGCTTGCGCCGGAATCACCTCCAACACCAGGTCCATAAATTTCGGAATGGGATTTCCCTCAATATTCAATTCCGTGGAAATATGTTTTTTCAAGTCATAAACGTCATGGTAACGGATATGTCGTTCGTCGGGCCGGGGATGCACGGTAATTCCCTGACCTCCGAAACTTTCAATATCCAGCGCGGCTTTCAATACATCGGGCAGGTTGCCGCCCCGTGCATTTCTAAGGGTGGCAATTTTATTTATGTTTACACTCAGCTTAGTCATAATATGTATCTTTGTTTGCAAATTTATGAAATATAGCAGCGGGAAAATATGATCGCAAAAGATTTAATCACACAATCGGTTTCTACCTTACACACCAGTGACAGTGCTATTTACGCGCTTTCGTTGATGGAAGAATATCGTGTATCACATTTACCCATTGTAAATAATGTGGACTTTCTGGGTCTGGTTTCGGAGGACGACCTGTACGATTATGCCGATCCGGAGGCGCCTATCGGTGCCCATAAGCTTTCGTTGAGTAAGCCTTATGTCGAGGCGCAACAACATATTTACGAAGTAATAAAAATGGCTTCGGAGCTGAAATTGACCTTAATTCCGGTTTTGGATGCCCACAATGCTTATCTTGGGGTGATTCGCCTGGACGATTTGGTGCATACCTTTGCCAAGCTGACCGCTGTGGATCAGCCGGGTGGTATTATTACGCTCGAAATGAATATTCATGATTATTCGGTTTCGGAAATCGCGCAGATAGTGGAATCCAATGATGCGAAAATATTGAGTCTGTATTTTTCGGCTGTGCCGGATACGACAAAGATTGAAGTTACAATCAAGGTAAATCGTTTGGACCTGGCGCCGATTATTCAAACTTTTAATCGCTATAACTATACCATTGTGGCTTCGATTTTTGAAGACGAAAACGAGGAACTTCAGGATCGCTACGATTCATTGATGCGCTATTTGAATGTTTAAGAAAGCACTCCATATATTTTTCTTCTTTTGTTTGTTTTTAGTGCAAACCAAACTGATTGCCCAAAAGGGTGATACCACATTTGTGGAGGCGCAACTCAAGATGGACAGTGTGCCGCATGTGGATTTCAGGGTGCGTAACATTATTATTGAGGGGAATAAAAAAACCAAGCCGCAAATTATTCAAAGGGAGCTGCTTTTTAAATCCGGCGACAGCATAGTGGCCGCACAGTGGGGACAATTGCGGACTCAATCGGCTAAGAATTTATTCAACACCTCACTCTTTAATCGTGTGGAGGTGGGCGTACGCAATATGCACAACGGGGAAGGGGATGTGGTAATCAGGGTGGTGGAGCGCTGGTATATCTGGCCCATTCCGGTTTTGGAAATTGATGAGCGAAATTTCAATACCTGGTGGGAAACAAAGGATTTTTCACGCTTGAGTGCCGGAGTTTTCCTTACCCATAATAATTTCAGGGGGCGCCGGGAAGAACTGAAATTGCTGGTTATGGGCGGCTACAACCAAAAATTCGGCATTAGCTATACCGCACCCTATGTCAACAAGAAGAAAACCATTGGTGTGGGTTTTTACGGCATTTACACTTTGCGCCACGAGGTAAATTATAAAACGGCTTATGATAAACAGCAATACCTGAAGCTGGAGGACGAACCCATTCAGCGGGATTTATTGGCTTCGACCCATGTATCTTTCCGCCCGAATTATTTTTTTACGGCCTTCGTGCAATTGCGTTATCGCCAGTATGAGTTTGCCGATTCGCTTTTGGATGTCAATCCCGATTATGCCCCCACCGATAAGGGCCATTTGCAATATTTTGCGGCTTATGCCAAACTGAAACTGGATCATCGCGATTACCGTTCCTATCCATTGGATGGTTATTATGTGGATGCGGAAATGTATCAATATGGCTTTGGAATTTTGAATGACGACCTAAATATATGGCGGTTCCAGTCCAGCTCGCGCCTATACCTGACCATCAGTCCGCGCTGGTATTTTGCCACCGGCTTTACCTTTAAGCTTAGCGGCGGTATGTCGGACCAACCATATCTTTTTAACCGTGCATTGGGTTATGGCAGGGATATTGTTCGCGATTATCAGTATTATGTAATTGAAGGGGAGCATTTCGCCTTGCTAAAGAATAATATCAAATTTGCTTTGGTTCGTCCACGGAAAGTGAAACTGAACTTTATCAAAACGGAAAAGTTTAATACCATTCCCTACGCCTTTTATCTTAATGTGTATTTCGATGCCGGTTATGTAGATGCGCGTTACCCCGGAACAACCAACGAACTGCCCAACGAATTTCTATTTGGCTCGGGTATCGGACTCGATTTTGTTACCTATTACGATGCTGTAGCTCGCTTTGAGTTTGGTCTAAACCGTCAAGGGGACACAGGATTCTTTTTAAGCTTCATAGCTCCGATATAATTTCATAGTATTCAGCAAATCAACGGCTACTATTTGTATTGGTTTATTGAATGTAATTATCTTTTGTTTTTTGGTGTTTTTTTTTAACTTTGTAACACAGAAAAACTATTATTATGAACCATTGCAAGGGTTGTAAATACCAATCTGCTTTATTTGATAAACTTACTGACGAAGAGTTGGAGCTTATCAGTGCGCACAAAAAGACTTATTCTGTGCCGAAGGGGACGACTATTTACAAGGCCGGCGACCCGATTCATGAGTTTGTATATCTGGTGGATGGGTTGATTAAGTTGCAGAAAATCAATAAGGATGGTCGTGCTCAGATTGTGAGTATTGCCCGCCCCAAAGATTTTGTGGGCTTACTTTCGGTTTTTTCGCACCAGAACTATCAATATACCATTACTACACTGGTGGATAGTACTTTCTGTAAAATTGATTTGAATATTCTGCGCAAAATTGCCACGCAGAACGGGCAATTCGGTCTGGATATTTTGAAATATATCAGTAGAATTTCGGATGAAATAATCCGCCATACCTATGCGATTAACAGCAAAAACCTTCGTGGCCGGATTGCCATGATTTTATTGGATTTTGCCAACAAACATTTTCAGTCGGATGTTTACACTTTGCCGGTGTCGCGTAAGGAATTGGCGGAGCTGATTGATATGACTCCGGAAAATGTAATTCGTATTTTATCCGAGTTTCGCCGTGACGGTTTGGTTAATGTCAAAGGCAAACATATCGAAATACTGAACCGCAGAATGCTGGAAAAAATCCGGGATTTAGGTTAAGTATTCTTTACCAAACTTTTCTATTTTATCGGTTGATTCCATATCTTGATCTTGTCTGTGGTATCCAAACCCTCTTTTACTTCAATGGTAATTCCGTCTGAAAGGCCGGTTTTAATTTCCCTGCGTTCGTAGCGCATACTGTCAATCTTTACTTCTACATAAGGGGTTTTGCCGTCAAACTGCAACAAACTCTCGCGTATGCTTAATACACTGTCGGCACGGCGCAGTACTATATCGGCATTGGCGCTGTAACCTGAACGGATATAAACACTGTCGTTAAGTTGTACATCCGCCTTGATGTCAAATTGTATAGCACCGTTTTCTTTTACACCTTTAGGACTGATGTATTTCAGTTTCGCGTTAAAAGTAGTGTTTTCCAGTGCACCGATGGTGAGAATCAGCGGCATGCCTTCCTTAATTTTGCCCACTTCCGATTCATCTACCTTTCCCTTGAAAATCATATCGCTCATATCGGCTACGGTCGCTATGGTGGTGCCCGCATTGAAGTTGTTGGTTTCTGTTACCGAAAAACCCTCTTCCACGGGCACGTCCAATACTGTTCCGTCGATAGTGGAAAGCACAATGGTATTGGTTTTCTTTCCGGAGTCTTTGGTTGTTCCTTCACGTATTAGTTGCAAATTGTTTTCCGCGGCCTTTACTTCCGCCAAAGCCCGATCATAGGAGTATTTTATTTGCTGGAAATCCTTTTCCGAAATCACACCGTTGTCATACAATTGCTTCTGTCGTTCATATTGCACTTTTACGTCATTCAGATTAATATTGGCATTCTTCAAGCGGGTTTCGGCCTGGTTTAAGCTTACCATATTGGGGATAATCTTAATACGGGCGATTTTGTCTCCCTTTTTCACTTTGTCGCCGGCTTCCACATATATTTCGGCTATGATGCCCGAAACCTGCGGTTTAATTTCAATTTCTTTGCGCGGAACCACGGAGCCGGTGGCCACGGTTTTTTCAATTATCGTAGACACAAAAGGCCGTTCGGTTTTATAAACCACGGGCTCTTGTTCCGATTTTTGATAGAGGTAATAAATCGTCCCCGCGAAAGCTCCGAGGAACAGAATTAAAATCAGGATTTTGAAAAACTTCTTCATAGATCTTCAGTTTTTAGTATTCTTTTTATTCGGTACGCAAAGCGTCAATCGGCCGGATACGCACCGCCCTGTTGGCCGGTAAAAATCCGGCGAATGCTCCCGCGATTACCATTATTAATATCGTTTTCAGCGCGATGCTCAGGTCTACTTCGGGATTGGCGAACATGCCCCCATCATTGCCTTGCATCAGCATATTTATTCCTTCCACGGTAAATACACCGGCTATCAGCCCGGCAATTCCCGCAATGGAGGTCAGGAGAATGGCTTCCATAATAATCTGTTTGATAATGGAAAATGGTGTAGCCCCCAAAGCCCGCTTGATGCCGAATTCCTTGGTGCGCTCTTTTACCGTTACCAGCATAATATTACTTACGCCGATGACACCGGCAATCAGCGTCCCCAGCCCTACAATCCATATCATCAGGCGGATACCATTAAAAAGACCTTGTATCTTCAGGTATTCTTTTTCCATATTCCAATGGCCGAATGCCTGACTGTCGTCGGGCGAAACGGAATGCCGTTCGGCAAGCAGTTTCAAAACTTTTTCTTCGACAACCGAAACCGGAACATCATCTTGCGAAGTGATGGAATACCATCCGACAATATTTCCCATATTAAATGCCCGTTGGAAGCTGGTGAAAGGAATAAATATGGTTTTTGATTCTTCATTATCGCCGTTTCCGGATCGTATATTGTCGAATAATCCCACTACCGTGAAATATACGCCGTTTATCTGAATGCTTTGCCCGACAGGATTTTCTCCGGGTTCGAAAAGCTCGTTATAAACGCGTTTGCCAATGGCGGCCACCTTGCGGTAATTTATGATATCGTTTTCGTTAATCAATCGTCCCTGTAATACTTTGAAGGGGGTGATTTTGAAGAAATCGGGGGTGTCGCCGTTTATGCTGAACGCTCCGGATTTCAATCCGCGAATCACATTATTATCTCCGCGATAACCGCCCAGTTGCAGGCGCGGGGCAATGTATTTTATCTCCGGGATATTATCTGTCATTGCCTGGGTGTCTTCGTTAGTCATATTAAACCATCGCCCTTGCGGAAAACCTTTGTACGGAATGGTTGTGCGTTGCACCCACAGAAACATGCTGTTGGTAGCCCGGTTGCTGAAGTTGCCCACCACACCGTTTTCCAGTCCCGATCCGGCACCCATCATTACCAGCAGCATATAGATACCCCAAAACACACCGAAGGCCGTGAGTGCCGTACGGATTTTGTTCTTGCTCAGAACCACATATATTTCGTGCCAGTTATCTTTTTCAAACATCCTTATTCGTCTCTTAGGGCTTCAATAGGTTTCACATTGGCGGCTTTCATGGCGGGCCATAAACCGGCCACCGCACCCGATACTACTAATACCGCCGTGGCGATCAGG
>CAYUAN010000366.1:0-2009 GCA_964442545.1 uncultured Prolixibacteraceae bacterium
TTAAAATATGATGCACGTATCCCCGGGCATACGAATGTGGAGCGCGTATTAATTCAACATCCCTATTCAATTATTATTTCCACGCTTTTATTGCTTTGGTCGCTTTTCTTTCCATACATTCCTTTGCTGTTATCCGATGCTATTTTTCTAAGCATTATCATCTCATTAAGCAATATTCTGTTCCGCTTTATCAATCATACCGGAAAATGGATTGTTTATACGATTATCACTTTGTTGGTATTAAATGTATTTGAGCTGGTTTACTGGTATTTAGGCGATTATGTACGCTTGTATTTATTCTTTGAATCGGGTTTTGCCTTGGTGGTTGTATCCTATTTTTGGCTTAGATTGCGTAAGACAACACCCGAGAAAGATACGGTGAGGGTTATTAAACTGGCCCGAAAGATTGTTCCTGTTTTGATTATTTTATATGCGATTTCCTTCATTGGTAATATTTTCGGTTTTATCAACCTCAGTGTATTGCTCAACAAAATAAGTATCCGGACGATTGCCGTATCTATGATTGCCTTCGGATATTTACGAATATTTAATTCTTTGGTATTTGCCATTTTGCAAGTTATCGGAAGAAAATACCCGAGTTTTTTGATGCGCTATAATGATAAAATCACCAAACGGTCCGCATCATTTATTGGCGTAATTGTATTCCTTTTATGGTTTCGCAGTTTTCTGACGATACTTGAAGTCCGGGAAGAATTCCTGAATATGTTGGTGGAATTTTTGACCACAGAGATGGAGATTGGAAGCATTTCGGTTTCACTGGCAAATATTCTGCTTTTTATATTTATTCTGAGCGTTACCTATGCCATTGCGGTATTTATCAAAAAAATTATTGAGCAAGAAATTCTGCAAAATTTAAAACTTCCCCGCGGAATTCCGGCGGCCATTTCCATGGTATTACGCATTTTCTTTGTTACCCTGGGCGTTATTTTCGCCATTTCCGCAGCGGGTATCGATATGGGTAAATTCGGTATGATTGCCGGTGCGCTGGGTGTCGGTATCGGTTTCGGCTTGCAGAATATTGTACAAAACTTCATCTCCGGCCTTATCCTGATTTTCGAACGCCCGATTCAGGTGGGCGATACGGTGGAGGTAAACAACCTGCTGGGGCAGGTAAAAGATATCGGCGTGCGGGCCAGTAATGTGGTTACCTACGACGGTGCCGAAGTGGTGGTTCCCAACTCGAACCTGATTTCCAACGACCTGATTAACTGGACCCTGTCGGACAGCCGCAAGCGGGTGGAGATTAAGGTGGGAGCGGCCTACGGTACCGACCCGAATAAGGTATTGGAGATTTTGAAAAACGCCGCGTCGAATCATCCCAATGTGGTAAAAAATCCGGAGCCCCGTGCTTTATTCGAAGGTTTTGGCGACAGCTCCCTGGATTTCCGGCTTTTGTTTTGGGTGAATTTTGAACTGGGACTGGGAACCAAAAGTGATATCGCGATTGAGATTTACAATAAGTTTGCCGAAGAAGGCATTGAAATCCCGTTCCCGCAAGTGGATGTGCATATGAAGGAAGGCCCGAAAGGGGAAAACGGCGAACTGACCGCCGGAAAACCGGAGGAGCTCAAAGCGGAAACCCCCGAAGCGAGTCAGGAGAAATTAGTGGATAAGGACAGCGGTGAAGGTGAAAACACTTAGCATATTTCGCCCTCGAAATCAGGAACTATTTCCGCTTAAAAACCGAAAATCCGTGTACGGGCTTTCCATGCTCAAATATCGAAGCCGAAACGCTGATTCCGTTTGGCAAGGCGATGGGCCCGTTATATAACTGTGATTGGGCGGTCGGTGGCGTGCCGTCGGTGGTATAGCGAATCTCCGCCTGATAAATTTCCGTTTCCATTTGCAGCAGGCTGTCGCCCCCATCAGGATTTGGAATTGTTTTAAAACTTATGCTATAATCGCCCGGGCAATAGTTTATTCCCTGCTTGTCGAAATAGCGGAAATGCGCCTGCAGGCGACGGTTAAAATCATCCCAATTTTTATAA
>CAYUAN010000367.1:0-12593 GCA_964442545.1 uncultured Prolixibacteraceae bacterium
TATCAATCTTAATGACGATTCAAAACTGACAATTTACTCGGAAGATGGTAAGTTAATCATTTCAATATCTTCAGTTAGTGATGATATGAATATTGATGTATCAGATTTAAGCAGCGGTTATTATTTTGTTGAACTTATTACCACAAATAAAGTTTACAAGAAGAAATTGATTATTCAATAACTAATAATCGTTTTACGATAATCCCAATAAAACTCCCGCAAAGAGGCCCAGGCCTTTTCAAGAGTTTTTTCTATTTCGTCAGTGGGAATCCATTGTACGAGCTCTATGCCTTCGTTGCTTTGAGGTATAAAGTGCTGCATTTTCGGAGCCGTCATGCGGTACCAATGACTTTCTTTTATCAGCATACGTCCGTCGTATTCGTATGTATGGCGGCTGATGCCGATGGCTTTGCCCAACTTTAGCCCCTCGATTCCCGTTTCTTCTTCAACTTCACGCAGGGCGCATTCTTCGAGGCTTTCGCCTTCGTCCAGATGTCCTTTGGGTAAATCCCATACGCCTTCCCGCAGTATCATCAGCAACTCACCATCTTCATTCCATACCCAACCGCCGGCGGCTATACGTATATCGTAATTGGACTCAAAAACCGCAATCAGCTTTTTGTCGTCCGGCGAAAGGATGACAAAATCTTCCGCGCTCCCGTTTATCAGGTGATTCCGGATTACGGAGTGGACAACTTCCGGTTTTTTCAGGCAAACAACGGCAGCGTCTCCATAGTCGAAAACCTCCTTGTTATTTGCTAAAATTATACGCTTATTATTGATAAAAACTTTATACATTTGCGTGCATTAAAAATGAAAGGCTAAGTTAAAGCTAATTCGTTACAATTGTTATTTTTCAAGTAAAAAGCTAAACGAAATAAATGAAATACAGAGAAGAAACTGCCCGCAAAACAGCAGAATTATTGCTGCAAATTCAGGCCGTAAAACTGAATAAGAAAGAGCCTTTTACCTGGGCTTCAGGATGGAAATCACCCATCTATTGCGATAACCGCAAGACCTTGTCTTATCCGCAAATCCGTACCTACATTCGTCAGGAATTTTCAAAAATCATCAATGAGGTTTATGGTGATGTGGATGTAATTGCCGGAGTGGCTACAGGAGCCATTGCCAATGGTGCTTTGGTCGCCGAGGAATTGGGAAAACCCTTTGTGTATGTGCGCCCGGATAAGAAGTCGCACGGAATGAAAAACCAGATTGAGGGCGTGATTCACGAAGGCCAGACCGTGGTGGTGGTGGAAGACTTGATTTCTACCGGAGGCAGTTCATTGAAGGCCGTAGCCGCTTTGCGTGATGCCGGTTGTGAGGTGAAAGGCATGGTGGCCATCTTTACCTATGGATTCAAAGTGGCTGAGCATAATTTCAAGGAAGCCAAGGTGCGCCTGGAAACGCTGACTACCTACAATGATTTAATTGAGCAAGCGCTGGAAACGGGTTATATCCAAAAGGATGAGGTGGCTTCTTTGCAGGAGTGGCGCCTGAATCCGTCAGAGTGGGGCAAATAATATAAGCGGCCTTTAGGCCGCTTTTTTGTTTCTATTTTTATTCGTTATTTGAATCAAAATCAGGAATTGTGAAAACACTTGCAGCGGAAACAATAGAATTGGATGTGCCGGTAGCGGAATTGTTCCGTTTGCTTGCGGATATAAAATCATACAGTCGTTTGTTTTCTTTGCATACGACTGACTGGAGTTTCGAGGGCGATGTAGCCGATTTGGTTTATGACGGTTCCACTCATACCAAATTAAAGATTTATGAGCGGGTGCCTAATGAGAAAATTATGGTGGGTACCTTTGGGAATAATACCATTGATTTTGATTTTGAACTCTTGCTGTCAGCGGTGGAGCCGCAGAAAAGCCGCCTTCATATTTCCATCAAATCGGATACAAATCCGGTATTTGCTTCAATGATGGAGTCTTCTGTTTTGGAACTGAAAAAAGATTTCCTGGATGAATTAAGAACGTGGATTAAAGAATAATAATGCCTATTTATAGGTGAATAAAAAAGCAGCTTACCAACGGTAAGCTGCTTTTTGTTATTCTGTAAACCCCTGCTTATTTTACAGGTTTACCATGCTTTTCCTCAAATGCTTTTTTACCCTCATTCAGAAAATCAATGAAGTTCTGCACATCTTTATCATATACCTTATTCTCTTTAGTCAGCACATTTTCATTAAAGTCCATCAGCACATAATAAGGTTGCGCGTTCATATTAAAACGGGTTATCTGATAGTTCAGATTTTTACTGCCCAATCGTTTAATCGTCTTTCCTTCCGGAGTGGTAACCCAATCTTTTTCATCCAGCTTAATAAAGTTAGCATCGGCATAAAGGGCCACCATTACATAGTCATTATTGAGCAGCCTTTTCACTTCTTTATCATTCCACACATTATTCTCCATCTCCCGGCAGTTGGCGCAGGTTTTTCCGGTGAAGTCCACAAATATGGGCTTATTCACTTTCTTGGCATAGGCCTTGGCTTCTTCCAAATCGAAGAATCCGTCAAAGCCGGTGGGGAAGTGTAGGACGTCGGTATATTTTCGTTTCCCGTAATCTGAGGTATGTTGTTGGCCTCCGCCACTACCGGCATTTTCCACTACGATTCGATTGATATCAAAGTCCTGTGTGGTCATAGGCGGCACATAACCTGATAATGCTTTCAGCGGTGCGCCCCACATTCCGGGAATCATATACATCACAAACGAGAAGGTGATAATCGCCAGAAACAGACGGTAAACACTGATGGTCTCCACATCGCTGTCGCCTTTGAATTTGAGCTTGCCCAGCAGGTAGAATCCCAAAAGGGTAAATACCACGATCCACATGGCCAAGAATACTTCGCGGTCGAGTAGACCCCAGTTGGCACCCAGGTCGGCCATCGACAGGAATTTAAGTCCCAAAGCGATTTCCAAGAATCCGAATACGATTTTTACGGTATTCAGCCAGCTTCCCGACTTCAACTTCTTCAGTACGGAAGGGAACATGGCCAGGAGTGTAAACGGTACGGCAAATCCCAGGGCGAATCCCAGCATGGAGATAAAGAATACGATGCTGTTGTCCGAACCGGAACTCAGTTCAATCAGCGCGGCGCCCAGGATGGGACCGGTACATGAGAATGAAACCAAAACCGTGGTAAAGGCCACAAAGAAAGTCCCGATATACCCGCCTTTGTCGGCATTGGCATCGGCTTTATTAATCAAACCGCTGGGCAAAGTCAGCTCAAACAGTCCGAAGAATGAAAGCGCAAACACCATAAAAATGATAAAGAATATCGTATTGGGAATCCAGTGGGTCGAAATAATATACATGGCGTCTTTTCCCAGTAGCAGGGTGAGCAATAATCCGAGCACCGCGAAAATCATCACAATGGAGATGCCAAAGAAATAAGCTTGTTTCAATCCTTCGGCACGGCTTTTATTACCTTTCATAAAGAAACTTACCGTCATCGGAATCATCGGGAAAACGCATGGCGTAATCAGGGTAAGCACTCCGGCCAGGAATGCCCATAAGAATACGACTAACCATCCTTCTTTTTCGCCTTTGGGCAGTTTTTCTTTAGTTTCCGCCTTGTCTTCCGCTTTAGTTTCTGTTGTGTTTTCAACAATCACTTTTTCGCCTTTGTCGGCAATCACTTCCGCACTGTCATTGGTAACAATAACCGTTTCCTGAGCTTTGTCGGTATTTTCTTCCGTAGCTTCCGGCGAACCCTTGTTTTGCTCCGGCTCTTTTTCCGGGGCGGCGGTCGCCTTGCTTTCTTCCTCACCTTTAAGTTCAAAATTAAATTCCTTACTCAACATGGTGCAGGCCCCGTCAATACAGGCCTGATAATCAACAAACACCTGAACCTTAACGCTTCCCTTCTTGGTGAGTTTAATTTTTTGTTTGAAAGTGGCGTTTTTGTCCCAATATTTAGTCAGGCCGCCCAACAGGTCGTCATATTCTTCTTTTGGTTTCGGCGATTCGCTAACTTCTCCGATGGTTTTGTAGCCGTCCGGCTTTTCAAAAGTCCACATCATCGGCATTGTTCCTTCGGTATATTGCGAATAGAAATGCCATTTGGGGTCGGCAGTCGCCTTGAAAATCAGGGTGTATTCATTACTCCCGGTTTTTTTTACATCGCTGGTCCATTTTACAGGATCCACAATCTCGTTCTGCTGCACGCCCGGCAATGATTGAGCTTGTGCGTTGAAAACAGTACCGAGAAAACCAATGCTTAGAAAAAGTAAACTTAAAAAATGAGTTTTCATAATTACAAAGCTTTAACGTGTGTGTGTATTTAGGCGGCAAAAGTAGTGAAAAATTATATTCGTTTTCGGGATAGAAATCGCTAATGTTTATACCATTGCGACATGGCATTATGAATCCTTGAAATCAGTATTATTATTGCAGTTTGCCCTGCTATTTCCGTTTTTTCCGTGGTTTGTAATCGATAGAATAATGCAGGCCGATACTCTCATGCCGCCGCATGGCCATTTTTACAATCAGGTAGGAAACATTGATGCTGTTGCGTAATTCGCATAGTTGCACATCCAGAATGGAGGTGTTGTACAAATCTTCAGTTTCCCTGTAAATCAGGCCCAGACGGTCCAATGCGCGTTGCAAGCGTAAATTTGAGCGCACAATACTGACATAGGAGGTCATGATATTTTGCAATTCGCGTTGGGTTTGGGTAATCAATACCATTTCCTCATTCAGTTTGGTGCCTTCATCATTCCAGTCGGGGATATCTTCGCGGAAGTCAGTATCTTTGATACGCTCAATGGCATGCATGGCTGCACGGTGGGAAAAAACTACTGCCTCAAGCAATGAGTTAGATGCCAGTCGGTTGGCGCCATGCAGCCCGGTGGACGAACTCTCGCCCGAGCAATATAGATTGGATATGGTGGTTTGTGCGTTTTTGTCCACTTTAACCCCGCCACAAATATAATGTGCCGCAGGCACAATGGGAATCATATCTTTACGGATATCAATACCGATACTCAGGCATTTGGCGAAAATCCCGGGAAAAGACTGAATCAATTCATCATGATTTAAGAAAGTAGCGTCCAGATACATAAAGCTTTTACCGCTCTTTTTCATCTCGCGGTCGATGGAGCGAGCCACAATATCACGAGGAGCCAGGCTGCCGCGCTCATCGTATTTTTCCATAAAAGCTTCTCCTTTATGATTTTTCAGGATGGCGCCAAAGCCGCGCAAGGCCTCCGAAATCAGGAATGAGGGTTTTTCTCCGGGATTATATAATGAGGTGGGATGGAATTGGATAAACTCCATGTTTTCCACCAGACCTTTGGCACGATAAACCATGGCAATGCCGTCGCCGGTGGCCACAGGCGGATTGGTGGTGTTGCGGTAAACATTTCCGGCACCTCCGGTAGCGACCAGGGTTGTTTTGGCCAAAACCGTTTCCACCTGATGTGTTTTGGGGTTCAAAATATATGCCCCGTAGCATTCAATGCCTTGCTGTCCTTTGGTAATAGTTTTCCCCAAATGGTGCTGAGTAATCAAATCCAGAGCAAACATTTTCTCCCAAAGTTCAATATTCGGGTGTTTGCGAATACGGTTTAACAGAGCCCGCTCAATTTCTTTTCCGGTTTTGTCTTTATGGTGCAGAATGCGATTTTCCGAGTGTCCGCCTTCCCGCCCCAGGCGGAAAGTTCCGTCACGGTCCTTGTCGAAAGATGTTCCCCATTCAATCAGTTCCTTAATACGCTCCGTGGATTCGCTTATGGTCATACGCACAATCTCCTCATTGCACAATCCGGCACCGGCAATCAGGGTGTCCTCAATATGTTTTTCGTAGGTGTCGGGCGAATACATTACCGCAGCGATTCCTCCCTGGGCATATTTGGTGGACGATTCGTCGGCTTTGGATTTTGTAACAATCAATACCTTACCGTGCTCGGCAACCTTCAAGGCAAAGCTCAGGCCGGCAATACCCGAACCAATAACTAGAAAATCAAATTTCAAGCTCATTATTTATTCTTTGAATTAAACCGCTAAGTTAATAAAAGCCCCAATGTGTTTAAGGGCGAAACTAAAAAGCCCCGACAAAAATGCCGGGGCTTAGAAAAAACAATTGTTTTTAGTTTTCTTCTTAAGCTGGAGAGATTGCCTCAACAGGGCATACATCAGCGCAAGAACCGCAATCTGTACACAGATCCGGATCAATTACATAGATATCTCCTTCAGAGATTGCTTCAACAGGGCACTCGTCAATACAAGTTCCGCAAGCAGTACAATCATCATTAATTACGTAAGCCATAATAATAAATTTTATGTGTTAACATTCGTTTTAAAACGCTGCAAAGATAACAATGTTTATTATCCTCAGCCTTTGTTTTTATATATATTGACATTTATAATCTTTCTAAATAACTATTTATGAATGTCTTTTCCTGATGAAATCCATTTTTGGCACAATTTTATAATCGCCGGAAATATTTCTTGTCCTAAAACCTACGGACGCTTCTAAGTGCCAGATAAACAAACCAGAATGTTTAAATATTAATCTTTAGGTCTCAAAATGTTAAATGTATAACAATCATGATGTTTTGTTTTTGGCCTATACGGGACAGATAAAAATATGGGATATGTCAACTTTTAAAACCGGACATCTCTTAAAAAAAATTATGGGCCTAAAAAAGCCGAAAAACGATGAATAAATCTGTTAAATTTGCCGCTATATTTTTAAAACACAAAACTAAAAATGGTAGCAAAAAATCATAAAATTATCGAGTTAGATCAGGTAGTTGTGAAGTTTGCCGGAGACTCCGGAGACGGTATGCAACTTACCGGAACGCAATTCTCGGATACCTCTGCGTTCATAGGAAACGATTTAGCGACTTTCCCCGATTTTCCGTCGGAGATTAGAGCTCCTCAAGGCACTGTGGCCGGAGTATCCGGTTTTCAGGTGCATGTTGGCCATGCCGATATCCATACTTCGGGCGACGAGGCCGATGTATTGGTGGCAATGAATCCTGCAGCATTGAAATACAATCTGCATCACTGCAAGCCCTCTTCCATCATTATTATTGATGTGGACAGCTTCAACGAAAAAGGAATCAAGAAGGCCGGTTATGAGACAGATCCGCTGAAAGACGGTTCGTTGGATGGTTTTAAAGTAATCAAGGCACCCATTACCTCCATGGTACGTGAGACCTTGAAAGAAACCGGTTTGGACTCCAAGACCATTGATAAGTCGCGGAACCAGTTTGTAGCCGGGATGCTTTACTATATGTTCAATCGTGACATCAATATTGGTATTGAGTTTTTGAAGAATAAATTCGCGAAAAAACCTGCTTTGGTTGAATCCAATGTGAAGGTTTTGAAAGCCGGATATTATTATGCCGATACCATTGAGGAATTGGCAACCACTTATGTGATTAAACCAAACCTGAACAAAAAAGGTAAGTATCGCAATATGACCGGTAACCAGGCAACGGCCTGGGGTTTGATGGCGGCTTCCGAGCGTTCGGGCTTGCCGCTGTTCCTGGGGTCTTATCCCATTACTCCGGCAACTAATATTTTGGAAGAATTAGCCAAGCATAAAGAATTAGGTGTAAAAACCTTTCAGGCGGAAGATGAAATCGGTGGAGTGATTTCTTCCATTGGGGCATCTTATGCCGGACATCTTGCCGCTACTTCAACTTCCGGTCCCGGCTTGAGTTTGAAAAGTGAGGCCTTAGGTTTGGCGGTAATGACCGAATTGCCATTGGTAGTTGTAAACGTAATGCGTGGTGGTCCGTCAACAGGACTACCGACCAAGACGGAACAAACCGACTTGATGCAAGCATTATTCGGACGTAACGGTGAAGCTCCGATCCCGGTAATTGCAGCTTCCAGTCCGGCCGATTGTTTTGATTACGCTTTTGAGGCGTCAAGAATTGCCGTAGAGCGTATGACTCCGGTTATTTTGTTGACCGATAGTTATTTGGCAAACGGTTCAGAATTGTGGCATATTCCGGATATTGAAAAATTACCCGAGATTAAGCCGGATATTGTTGAACCGAATGATGATTCGTATCTGCCATATAAACGTGACCCGAAAACTTTGGCACGTCGTTGGGCTATCCCCGGAACACCCGGAAATGAACACCGTGTAGGAGGTTTGGAAAAATCTGACGGTAAAGGTGCTGTTTCGCACGACCCGATAAACCACGAAAAAATGGTTCATTATCGTGCCGAGAAAGTAGCCCGTGTTGCCGATATGTATCCTGAGCAAGAAGTTGAGGGTAAGGAAAAAGGTAAACTTCTGGTTGTCGGATGGGGTGGAACCAAAGGTGGTTTATATACCGCATTCTCCGATTTATACGAGAAGGGTGCCGATATCGCATTTACACACTTTAACTATATCTTCCCGCTCCCGAAAGAAACGGAAGAAATTTTCAGCCGCTACGAAACAATTCTGGTTTGTGAATTGAACTCCGGACAGTTTGCCAATTATTTACGGATGAACTTCCCACAATTCAATTATCAGCAATTTAATAAAGTACAGGCACAACCATTCCTGGTTTCTGAGTTAAAAGATAAGTTTAACGAAATGTTGGAGGCCTAAAAAATGACAGAAGTAATGAAAAATATAAAGCAATATACAAGGAAAGACTTTGTATCGGATCAAGAAGTAAAATGGTGTGCCGGTTGTGGTGACTTTTCTATCCTGGCAGCCGTTCAAAACGCTTTGCCTGAAATGGGCATTCCGAAAGAAAACTTTGTTTTTGTTTCAGGAATCGGTTGTTCTTCACGTTTCCCGTATTATGTTGATACTTATGGTGTACACGGATTGCACGGCCGTGCGGCGGTAATTGCATCCGGTATTAAGGTGGCTAATCCGCAATTGTCGGTTTGGATGATGTCCGGTGACGGCGATTCCATGGCAATTGGCGGTAATCACTTTATCCACATCCTGCGTCGTAACATTGACGTAAACATCGTGATGTTTAACAATAAAATTTACGGTTTGACCAAGGGACAATATTCCCCGACCACGCCTCTGGGACATGTTACCAAAACTTCGCCCTACGGAACAATTGAGCATCCGTTTAAGCCCGGCGAATTGGCAATGGGTGCCGAGGGAACATTCTATGCCCGCGCGGTGGATACCAATCCTAAGATGATGAAGGAAATCTTTATCGAGGCCGAAAAGCATAAGGGAACCTCACTGGTTGAAGTATTGCAAAACTGTGTGATTTTTAATAATAAAATTCACCAGGAAATTACAGCCAAAGAGGTGCGCGATGATCATCAGATTTATCTGAAGCACGGTGAAAAGATGATTTTCGGTAAAGAGAAAAATAAGGGCCTTGTGTTGGACGGTTTGAAACTGAAAGTGGTTACGATCGGTGAAGACGGCTATACAATGGACGATATTCTCGTACACGACGCACATGCCGAAGATCCAACCATGGCTTTCTTGCTGGCTCGTATGTCCTTGCCTGAGTATCCGGTGGCAATGGGCGTTATTCGTGCCTATAAGACTGTAGTTTATGATCAAGCTCTGGAGCAGCAAATCGCTGATGTAAAAGCCAAGAGTAAGATTAAGAATATGACTGATTTAGTAAACAGCGGAAACACTTTCGAGTTGTAAGCTGTTTGCATTCAATATTAAAAGCTACCCGCTTTCCGAATGTGGAAGGGGTAGCTTTTTTAGTTTAAATTTGCAAAGCAAATCAAAAGGGATAAAAAATGGCGGTATTGATTATGTTTTTGAGTGTTTTTCTGAGTGCACTCATCGTATTAAAGGTAAAAGTTAAGGATCAATCCTTACGGCTTTTATTGGCTTTCAGTGGCGCTTATTTGTTGAGTATTTCTTTTACGCGCATTATTCCGAGCATCTTCGGAGCTCATCTGGACTTTAATCTGGGCTATTTTGTATTGCTCGGGTTTTTTATTCAACTATTTCTGGAGTATCTGTCCTCCGGGGCGGGCCATGGCCACGACCATCATTGCGAGGGTGAACATTCCATTCAGATTTCTCCCATCGCCTTGCTTATGGGGATTAGTATGCATGCGTTTTTTGAGGGCATGCCATTCGCCCACGAATTTCACGGGCATAATCATTTGCAGGAGAGTTTGCTTTTGGGAATAGTAGTGCATAAAATTCCGATTGCTATCGTGCTGACCTCCTTATTTATTAATGCCGGTTATTCTTATAAACGCACCTTGCTTTATATGACGGTTTTTGCCCTGGCATCCCCTTTCGGAGCTTTGCTCAGTTCCATAGGCGCTCAATTTATACCGGTAAATATCGACACTTATTACAAAATAATTATGGCTCTGGTTGTGGGAATATTTATGCATATATCCACAACCATACTCTTCGAATCCGACAAAGATCATAAATTTAATTTACGGAAGATGATGGTCGTATTTCTGGGAGTTTTTCTGGCGATTTTATCACATTTGTTATAGGATATTAAAAACACTGATATTTAACAGGTATTTGTAAGCTACTGTAAAACAGACTTTAAAAAATTTGCTAATCGTGAAATAAATTTTTTTTGGTAGAAAATTGAAGCAAATGAGCATTTTTGCCGTATATTTGCAATGGATTTAGTAAACAAATAGAGTAGCGACAAGCTGCTTCGCCCGAAGTTAGCTGTCGCACCAAGACTGGGGACAGTTTTGGTAAATAATTTTTTCATTTTGTTAGGGGGTATGCCCGGCGGAGACGCCGGGTATATTTTTTTAAAGATTTTTCAGTGAAAAAATTATTTCCTTTTACTTCATCAATTGAGTTTGAAGCCGTGTGGAACGATTAAAAGAATAAGTAAAGCTTAATCCAGTGTAACTGCTGCTGATAACGGGAATCAGGGTGTATTTACAATTGGAATGATTAACGACAAATGTTCCTATGCCATAACCCAGAGCCGCTCCGACTAAAACATCACTGGCCCAATGTTTATTGGCCCGCATGCGAGAATATCCTTCGGCTGCTGCCAAAGAATAAACCACAATGGGTACCCAAATAGTCTTTTTATAATGCGTTCCCACCACAGAAGCAAAAGTAAATGCCATAATGGTATGACCCGATGGAAATGAAGTGTATCCCCAATCATCTGTAAAGGGCCCATCCCAGATATGCGCTTCGGCAGGGTCGGTTTGATAAGGGCGATGCCTGTGGGCGATATGTTTCATCATGGTAACCACAACCGCGGAATATAGACTTGCCTGCACAAAATCCATGGCCACGGCTTTGGGTTTGCTCTTTTTGGTGGCAGCGCCGTAAATGTAGAATGCGCCCATCAGCGGAATGGTGTAATACATCTTTCCGAAGGGATCGAAAAAGTAGGTGTTCCAATTATCAAAATTCCCTTCGGGCAGTCCGGTAAAATAATCATTAATGGCCTCGTCCTGCGTAAATAAAACGGCTGTTCCGGCAACAACTGTTCCGGCAGCAATCCATTCGCCGGTGCTCCAACGTGCAGGGCTCGTAATCAATCCTTTGGTGTTTGTCCAATAAGATTTTATGTATGCTTTATCGACACGGCAAATGCTGTCCGTTTTGTGTTGGGCAATGGCGGTGGTGTTCAGCAAAAAACTGAAGATGAATATGTAAGTCAGGGATATGTGCAAACGCACAAACATTATTTATCGAATTTTTTGGCTTGCTCCCAAAAGACATCCATCTCGGCCAGGCTCATATCTTTCAGGTCTTTCTGGTTTTTCTTGGCTGCTTCTTCCAGAAACTGAAAACGCTTGATAAATTTCCGGTTGGTTTTTTCCAGGGCGTCCTCGGGATTGATATTGATAAATCGGGCGTAATTAACCAAGGCAAACAATAAATCCCCAAATTCGTTTTCTACCTTTTCTTTGGGGGCTCCGCTTTCCACTTCGTGTTTCAGTTCCTCAAGCTCTTCTTCCACCTTTTCCCATACCTGCTCGGGTCGCTCCCAGTCAAAGCCCACGCCTTTTACTTTCTCCTGTATGCGATATGCTTTTACCAGGGGTGGCATCGACTTCGGAACACCTTCCAATACGGATTTTTTGCCTTCCTGCAATTTAAGTTTTTCCCAATTGTCTTTTACCTGCTCGGCATCTACAACCGTTACATCACCATAGATATGCGGATGTCGGTGAATAAGTTTTTCGCTAATACCGTTGAGTACATCCGTAATATCAAAAGCTTTTTTCTCACTGCCAATTTTAGCGTAAAAAACCAGATGCAACATCAAATCGCCCAATTCCTTTTTAATTTCCTCCAAATCTTCACTGAGGATGGCGTCCGAAAGCTCATAAGTTTCTTCAATGGTCAGGTGGCGCAAACTTTCCATCGTTTGTTCCCGGTCCCACGGACAACCTTTACGCAGGTCGTCCATAATATTGAGCAGTCGCTCGAATGCCGCTAATCTCGGGTCTTGCATAATCGGGTTTTAATAGGCCTTGGCAAAAACTACACGGC
This sequence comes from uncultured Prolixibacteraceae bacterium, assembly GCA_964442545.1. Classification (GTDB taxonomy): domain Bacteria; phylum Bacteroidota; class Bacteroidia; order Bacteroidales; family UBA1556; genus UBA6267. The sequence goes on from CAYUAN010000367.1 coordinate 12,413, forward strand.
CTTTCGAAGGTTTCCCGCTGTAAACACATTTGCCTTCGCCGCTATTTCCGTAATCCAAAGGAATGCTGCGAATGGTAGCCTTGGTCTCTTCTTTAATCTTGTTTTCGGTTTCGGATGTGCCGTCCCAATGGGCCAGTACAAAACCGCCTTTATTTTCGATAATATCTTTAAACTCATCCCA
>CAYUAN010000368.1:0-9787 GCA_964442545.1 uncultured Prolixibacteraceae bacterium
GAAAAAGAAAAAGCCGCAGCTGCGAAGGAGCCTGCCGCCGAAGCTCAGGAACAGCCCGCAGCCGAAAAAGTAGAAAGCGGGGACAATGCGCCCAAAGTATTGCCCAGACAGGAGAAGTTCGCCATTATTGAGAATTTCATCAAGCAAAACCCGAAAATCAGCAAGCCCCGTGACGACCAATATCAGGATGAGTTGCAGATTGCCGAACAGAGTTTAAGCGAGCAGTTCGACTTCGTTTCCGAAACCCTGGCCGAGATATACCACAAGCAGGGCCACCTCCAAAAGGCCATAAAAATTTATAAACAATTAATGTTGAAATATCCGGAAAAAAGTAGTTACTTTGCAGCCCAAATTGAAAATCTGGAAACTAAAGCGTAAATTTATTTAGATATGGGACTTTATTATACAATATCGGTTTTGATATTCATCGTATGTGTTCTTTTGATTTTGATTGTATTAGTTCAAAATTCAAAAGGCGGAGGATTAACCTCGACTTTCTCGGGATCGAATCAGGTGATGGGCGTTAAGCGTACCACCGACTTTTTGGAAAAGTCAACCTGGACACTGGCCATCGTATTGCTGGTGCTTACCCTGTCCACCATTTTTGTTATTCCGCGCGGACAAACATATACCGAACAAGAGACTTCGGAGATTGATTTCCTGCGTGAGAATCCTAACGCACAGCCGGTAAACTTTCAGCCGGTACAACAGCAGGAAACGCCTGAGCAGCCTGCCGCTCCTGAAGAGCAAAAGCCCGAAGGCAACTAAGCCCTGCGAAAAAGAAATTCAAAATGTCAGAATGTCACGCGTTCTGACATTTTTTTTGTGCCGTAAATTTTCGCCCCGCAATTCGATTTGTTTGTGTAAATACTTAAAAAACAATTAGTAGCGGCTGTTTGCGCCTTTCGCGTGATGCCGTTTTTTGCGTATTTGGCAGAAAGCTGCAAAGGAGATGCACTTGGCACAAAATTCGCCATAGGGGCGGCGTTGTCCGAGGGGGAATATCGCCCTTGAACTGTTTGGGAAATAAATGTAGAACCAAAATATTAGTGAAATGTCAAATACAACAATCAAACCTTTAGGAGCCCGTGTGCTGGTGGAGGTTTTGGAGGCGGAACAAAAAACCGCTTCGGGAATTATTATCCCCGACACGGCCAAAGAGAAACCTCAAAGAGCGAAAGTTGTTGCCGTAGGTAATGGAACCGAAGGCGAAAAAATGGAAGTGAAAGTGGGTGATGTGGTGCTTTACGGTAAATATGCCGGAACGGAAATTACCGATGGCGACCACGATTATCTCATTTTAAATCAGAGTGATATTCTGGCGGTTGTTTAATTGCCGCTAAGCGAAATAGTGAACAGAAAATTAAGAAAAACCAAAAAATAGAAAACAATGGCAAAAGAAATTAAATTTGATCTGGAAGCTCGTGATTTGCTGCGTCAGGGAGTTGACGAACTGGCAAATGCAGTAAAAGTAACTTTGGGCCCCAAAGGCCGCAATGTAGTGATCGATAAGTCATTCGGTGCTCCGCAAATTACCAAGGACGGGGTAACGGTGGCCAAGGAAATCGAATTGAGCGACCCGAACAAGAATATGGGTGCGCAAATGGTAAAAGAAGTAGCGTCAAAAACCAATGACGATGCCGGAGACGGTACCACTACCGCTACTATTTTGGCCCAATCGATTGTTAATGTGGGTTTGAAAAACGTTACCGCCGGTGCCAATCCGATGGATTTGAAACGCGGTATCGATTTGGCTGTACAAAAAGTGATTGAGTCTATCAAGTCCATGTCGCACGAAGTGGGTGACGACAATGAGAAAATCAAGCAGGTGGCGACCATCTCCGCCAATAACGACAGCACCATTGGCGAATTGATCGCCGAGGCTATGGGTAAGGTGAAGAAAGAAGGTGTGATTACCGTGGAAGAAGCTAAGGGAACCGACACTACCGTTGAGGTTGTGGAAGGTATGCAGTTCGACCGTGGTTATCTGTCGCCCTATTTCATTACCAACACCGAGAAAATGCAGGCGATTTTGGAGAATCCGTACATTTTGTTGTACGACAAGAAAATCTCTACGATGAAAGACCTGCTGCCGGTATTGGAGCCTGTGGCACAAGCCGGACGTCCGCTGATGATTATCGCCGAAGATATCGACGGTGAGGCATTGGCTACTTTGGTGGTAAACCGTTTGCGCGGATCGCTGAAAATTGCCGCTGTGAAAGCTCCGGGCTTTGGCGACCGTCGTAAGGAAATGCTGGAGGATATCGCGGTGCTGACCGGTGGTATGGTAATCTCCGAGGAGAAAGGTATGAAGCTCGAAGGTGCCACTTTGGAGATGCTGGGTACCTGCGAGAAAATCGTAATCGATAAAGATAATACCACTATTGTAAACGGTAGCGGTAAAACCGAGGATATCGAGGCGCGCGTTCAGCAAATCAAGGCGCAAATCGAGATTACGACTTCCGATTACGACAAGGAGAAACTTCAGGAGCGTTTGGCTAAATTAGCCGGCGGTGTGGCTGTGCTTTATGTAGGTGCTGCCAGCGAAGTGGAAATGAAAGAGAAGAAAGACCGTGTTGAGGATGCTTTGAGTGCAACCCGTGCCGCTGTTGAAGAAGGAATTATCCCCGGTGGTGGTGTTGCCTTTATCCGCGCCATCGACGTGCTGGAAGGCCTCGAAGGAGCTAATGAGGATGAGACTTTGGGTATCCGCATCGTGAAACGTGCTATCGAGGAGCCGCTGCGTCAGATCGTAGCGAATGCCGGCGGTGAAGGATCAGTGATTGTACAGCGCGTTCGCGAAGGAAAAGGTGATTTCGGTTATAACGCACGTACCGAGCAATTCGAAAACTTACTGGAAACCGGTGTGATTGATCCGACTAAGGTAAGCCGTGTTGCTTTGGAAAATGCCGCTTCCATTGCAGGTATGTTGCTCACTACCGAGTGTGTAATTACCGAAGAGAAATCCGAGGAGCCTGCTCCTGCTATGCCGGGTGGCATGGGCGGAATGGGTGGCGGAATGCCGATGATGTAAGCATCCCCGCACAATATTTTCAAAAAGCCTCTTCTGCGGAAGGGGCTTTTTTTTGCTGGTTCCCCGCATGAAAGTCTCCGTGCGTCTTAAAGACGCGCGGAGACTCAATCATGCGTTTCAAAATCATCAAGCGCGCGGAAACTTTGCTGTTAAAACGCAATTATCCCCATTGTTAAAAAAAGTGGAAAACACATTCGGCGGGCAATAGCCTTTATTTTTACTTTTGAAATCCGAAAAATCAACAGGCAAATGGCAGCGAAAAAAAAGAAAGTGGCGGAAACGCCCCTGATGAAACAGTATAACCAGATTAAGGCGAAGTATCCTTCGGCTTTGCTGCTGTTTCGTGTGGGCGACTTTTACGAAACTTTCGGCGAAGATGCCATTAAGGCTTCAAAGATTCTCGGCATCGTGCTTACCAAACGGGCCAACGGCAAAGCTTCGCATGTGGAGCTGGCCGGATTTCCGCATCATTCGCTGGAAACCTACCTGCCCAAACTGGTTCGGGCCGGGCAAAAGGTGGCTGTTTGCGACCAGCTGGAAGACCCCAAGCTGACCAAGAAAATCGTAAAGCGTGGCGTAACCGAACTGGTAACCCCGGGCATCGCCTATAATGATAAGGTGCTGGAGCATAACGAGAATAATTTTCTGGCCAGCCTGCACCTTGACGGTAAAAAAGGAGGCGTGGCCTTTTTGGATGTTTCCACGGGCGAGTTTTATGTAGCTCAGGGCAGCGTCGATTATCTGGACAAGCTGATACAGAGCTTCAGCCCGTCGGAGGTGATTCTTCGGCGCGATATGCGGAATAAATTCAGGGAACACTTTGGCGAGAAATACTATCTGACCACCTTCGAAGACTGGGTCTTCGCTTACGATTTCGCCTACGATTTGCTGAAACGCCATTTTAATACCACCAGTTTGAAAGGCTTTGGCGTGGAGCATCTGAACGATTCCATTGTGGCGGCGGGAGCGGCTTTGCACTATCTGGCCGAAACGCAGCACGATAAGCTGGGCCATATCAGCAAGCTCAACCGCATTGAGGAAGATAACTTTGTTTGGCTGGACCAGTTTACCATCCGCAATCTGGAACTCTTGCGCTCACCCAATCCGGATGCCGCTACCCTGATTGATGTCATCGACCGCACCAAATGCCCTATGGGCGCACGTTTGTTGCGTCGTTGGCTGGTGCTGCCGCTTAAGGAAAAAGCGGCCATCGAGGCGCGGTTGGATGTGGTTTCCTACTTTTTTGAAAATCCGGATATCGCCGAGCATCTGCACGGCCTGATTAAAAATACGGGCGACCTGGAGCGTTTGATTTCCAAGGTGGCCATCGGAAAAATAAATCCGCGCGAAGCGCTGCAAGTAATGCGCAGTTTGCGGGCTGTGCCCGAAATGACCGGGATTTGCCGGGCGGCCAAATTGAAATCCCTGGATCAGATTGCCGGCAGCTTTGATGCCTGCGAAAGCATTGCCGACAAGATTTCCCTTACCCTGAAAGAGGAACCGGCGGTGCAGATTGGCAAGGGCGGCGTTATTGCCGACGGGGTATCGGAGGAGCTGGACGAATTGCGCCATATTGCCTACTCGAGCAAGGATATTCTGGAGCAGATTAAAGAGCGGGAGATTAAAAACACGGGAATCCCGAATCTGAAAATCGGTTTTAACAATGTGTTCGGCTATTATCTTGAGGTGTCCAAAGCCCAGAACCACAAGGTGCCTGAGGAGTGGATACGCAAACAAACGCTGACCAATTACGAGCGCTATATAACCGAGGAATTGAAGGTATTGGAAACCAAAATTCTGGGTGCTCAGGAGAAGATTCTGGCATTGGAAGCCAAATTGTATAACGAACTGGTGGTGGCCATGGGCGATTATATTCAGCCCATACAACGCAATGCCGCCAATATCGCTCGCCTGGATGTGCTGATATCTTTTGCCGAATCGGCAAGGGAGAATAATTATGTGCGCCCGGAGATTAACGAAAGCTTCAGTATTGATATTAAAGACGGACGGCATCCGGTTATTGAGCAGCATTTACCGCTGGACGAGGAATATGTCGCCAATGATGTTTATCTGGACAACGATACCCTGCAAATCATTATCCTCACGGGGCCCAATATGTCGGGTAAGTCGGCACTGCTGCGGCAAACGGCTTTGATTGTGCTGCTGGCGCAAATTGGTAGTTTTGTGCCGGCCCGCACGGCCAAAATCGGACTGGTGGACAAGATCTTCACCCGTGTGGGAGCTTCCGATAATATTTCGTCGGGCGAGTCCACCTTTATGGTCGAGATGAACGAAACGGCCAGTATCCTGAATAATATTTCCAACCGCAGTTTGATTCTGCTGGACGAAATCGGCCGCGGAACCAGTACCTACGACGGGATTTCCATCGCCTGGGCCATATCCGAATTTTTGCACGATCACCCGGCCTACCGCGCCAAGATTCTATTTGCCACACACTACCACGAGCTGAATGAAATGGCCGAAAGTTTTAAGCGGATAAAAAATTTCCATATCGATGTGAAGGAAGTGGGGAATAAAATTATTTTCCTGCGCAAAATGGTGCCCGGCGGTTCGGAGCATAGCTTCGGAATACATGTGGCCCGTATGGCGGGGATGCCGAAAAAGGTGCTCAAGCGCGCCGCAGAAATGCTGACCCAACTCGAAAAATCGCACAGCAGCGCCGAGTTGTCCGCCAATGTGAAAAGCATTACCAAAAAGAAAAAAGAAGAAAACCAGTATCAATTAAGCTTTATCCAACTGGACGACCCCCTTTTGGAACAAATCAAGGATGATATCCTCAATACCGATATCGATACGCTGACCCCCGTCGAAGCCCTGATGAAATTAAACGAGATTAAGTCTTTGTTGAAAAAGTAAAAGGAGTGGAGGGTAAGAGTTTGTCTAAGTTTTCGTTTTCCTTTACAACGTTTGATTATTGAAGCTCAGATTTTTGATTTGCCACCCAACACTCCAATCCCCCATCACTGCAATCCAACAAACCTACTTTTGGCAAACCACAAACCACAAACAATAGAAAAATTCCCCTTATTTTATTGTATCTTTGCTTTCCTATGCCAATCATTTATCAGGAGAAAATCGACGATCACGCCATTATCGGTGTTTGGAAGATTACCGAGAGTGTGGACGAGCTGCTTTCGATGATTCAGTTTTCGGAAGGCGAGCGCGAGACTTTTGAGAAATTCAAAATCAAGTCGCGGCAGGCGCACTGGCTCAGTTATCGCCTGGCCATACGTGAGCTGCTCGGTGACGAATGTCCCTGCGATTTTTATTATGATGAACACGGCAAACTCCATTTCGAGAATCTGAATTATGCCCTTTCGGTAACCCATTCCGGTATTTATAGCGGTGTGATTATCAGTAAAAAGCATTATGTAGGCATCGATATCGAAAAGCTGGGCGAGCGCATTAATTTGCTGGCGCATAAGTTTCTGAACAAATACGAAATGGAACATCTGCCGTCGGAAGAGCAGCATAAATTCCTTACTGTAGTGTGGAGTGCCAAGGAGGCTTTATACAAGCTTTACGGCAAAAGCGAGGTGCAGATGGAGCATATCACTATTGAGCCTTTTGAGGTGGAAAACAACGGAACCATCCACGGCAGAATCGAGCTGGAGCATTTCCGTAAGGACTATAAACTGACCTATCATTTTTCGGATAGTATGGAATATATTCTGGTGTATTCTATCGACGACACCATATTGATTAAACCTAAATTGAAATAGTCTATGGATGTGTATTCGGCTATCCTGCAATCCCGGAATAAGAAAAAATTTGCTTTATTAATCGATCCCGACTCTTGTAGCGCGGGCGATTTGGAAGTTCGTTTGCAGCGGGCCAATGATGCCGGTGTGGACTTTGTTTTTCTGGGCGGGAGTTTAATTACGCGCAAAAACTTTGACGAATGTGTGGCCAATATCCGCCGCCTGAGCAAATTACCTTTGGTGCTCTTTCCGGGCAACGACAGCCATATTCATCCCGATGCCGATGCGGTATTATTTTTATCGCTGATTAGCGGGCGCAATCCCGAATTGCTTATTGGCAAGCATGTGCATTCGGCTCCCCTTATTCGCAAAATGGGTTTGGAGAGTATCCCCACGGGCTATATGCTGATTGAAAGTGGTCGACTGACAACGGCCCAGTATATGAGCGGTAGCTTGCCTATCCCGCACGACAAACCCGATGTCGCCATGGCCACGGCCATTGCCGGCGAGATGCTCGGGCTGAAACTGATTTATATGGATGCCGGCAGCGGGGCCGAAAAGCCCGTCAGCGCGGCGATGATTCGTAAGGTGCGCGAGAATATCGAGCTTCCTCTGATTGTCGGGGGGGGCATTCGTACGATAGAAGCGGCTCTGGATGCGGCCCGTGCCGGTGCGGACATTATTGTGGTGGGAAATGCCATTGAGCAGAATGCCGATCTGATTTACGATCTGACCGAAAAATTACACCGATTATAATCAAATTACATATTATGAATTCTTTCAACCGATTTATTCTCTTTATTATTTTGGGGCTCTCAGTATTGTCTGTGGCCGCCCAGCAAAAACAATTTAAGGTAGAAACGCCTTATACCGATTTCTCGATTTACCCTGATCGCCTGGCACAATTGCAATGGATTCCGGGAACCGAAAAGCTTAGCTATGTGGATGACGGGCGGAAAAGCAAAACGCCCGCTGCTGTGATTGAAGTGGACGTCAAAGGAAAAAAGGAAACACGACTGACCTTGGATGTACTGGCGAAAGATTTTAAGAAATACGGTTTTAAGGAACCCAAACGCTTCCCGCAAATGAAATGGGTAAATGCCTGGGAATTGCGCTTTATCAAGGATGATACGCTTTACGAATACAATCTGAAGGAGCATAAAATCCGCAATCTGACGTATTATCCGCAATCTTCAGAAGTGATTAAGTACGAGAAGAATTTGAATCAGACGGCTTATACCCGTGAGAATAATCTCTATATTTATTCCAATGGAAAGGAAACAGCGGTAACCAATCATACCGACAAAAACCTGGTGAGCGGCCAAACGGTTTCGCGTAGCGAGTACGGCATCACCCATGGTATTTTCTGGTCGCCCAAGGGAAATTATCTGGCTTTTTATACCAAAGATGAATCCGAGGTGAGCGATTATCCTTTGGTAAATATCGATGCCCGCGTGGCCGAGTTGGAGAATATTAAATATCCCATGGCGGGAATGAGCAGCGAGAAAGTAACGCTAAATGTGTTTAATCCGCAAACCGGAAAAACGGTTACTTTGAATACGGGCAAAGTCGCTTATCTGACCAATATCACCTGGAGCCCGGACGAAAAATATATTTTTATTCAGGTGCTGAACCGTGCCACCGACCATATGTGGTTTAACAAATACGACGCGCAAAGCGGGGAGTATGTGAAAACCCTGTTTGAAGAAAAAAACAAACGCTACGTGGAGCCCCTGGACCCGGTATATTTCTTAAACGGCAGCAATACAGAATTTGTGTATTTTAGTCAGCGCGACGGCTACCATCATGCCTATTTATATAATACCGACGGTAAATTGCTTAAGCAACTCACCAAAGGCCCGTGGGTGATTACTGATTTTCTGGGCTTTGACGAGGACAACCGCAAGATGTATTTTATGGCGACCAAAGACAGCCCCATCGAGCGGCATTTGTATGTGCTGGATATGAAGAGCGGCAAGATGAGCAAACTTACCGATACCCACGGAACACATCATATCGAGCTGGACGATGACAAGCAGTTTTTTATAGATAATTTCAGCAACTATACCGATGTGGAGCGGGAAATACGTTTGTACAGCACCAAGGGTAAAAAAATGCTGACCTTGCTCGAAAACCGCAATACCCTGAGTGATTACAAGCTGGGCGCGATGACGATTGCTACCTTAAAAGCCGATGACGGAACACCACTTTATTACCGCTTAATCAAACCTGTGGATTTTGATTCCACCAAAAAATATCCGGTGATCGTTTATGTATATGGCGGCCCGCACGCGCAGTTGGTAAACGATACCTGGCTGGGTGGTGGTGGATTTTTCCTGCAGGCCTTAGCCGCGCGGGGTTATGTGGTCTTTACCTTGGATAACCGGGGTTCCGGAAACCGTGGGTTTGCTTTCGAAAGCATTATTCATCGTCAACTGGGCGTAACGGAAATGAAAGACCAAATGGTGGGCGTTGATTTTCTGCGTTCGCTGCCTTATGTGGACACGGCGCGCATCGGAGTGGACGGCTGGAGCTTTGGCGGTTTTATGACTACCTCCCTGATGACCGACCATGCCGAAACCTTCAAAGTGGGTGTTGCCGGTGGCCCGGTAATCGATTGGAAATATTACGAGGTGATGTATGGCGAGCGCTATATGGATACTCCTGAGGAAAATCCCGAGGGCTATGAAAAAACCTCCTTATTAAATAAGGTGGATAAACTGCAGGGTCGTCTGATGTTGATTCACGGCACCATGGATCCGACGGTGGTTTGGCAACACAGTCTTTTGTTTTTGCAGGAGTGTGTAAAGCATCAAAAGCAGGTGGACTATTTTGTGTATCCCGGCCACGAGCATAATGTGCGCGGTATGGATCGCCTCCATCTGGAAACCAAAATCGCCCGTTATTTCGACGACTTTTTATAAAAAAGCTATGGCCAAAGCCTCCCGAAACCGGACCCTGGAGCTGAGTGCAGCGGATGCAAAACGCTTAGGCGAAAAACTGTTGCATCTGAAATCTCCCCTTGGGATTG
>CAYUAN010000369.1:0-3605 GCA_964442545.1 uncultured Prolixibacteraceae bacterium
CGGTTGTTCGAAAAATCGGAATAAACATATCCGGCAGCAGGGTTAAAGGTAGTATGAAAGCGTCCGTTGGTCATTCCTCCGGTAGCTACCGCCCCGATAATGGTTGAAAGATTCTCAAGTTTTAAGGAGAAATTACCGCTATGTGCCGTTGTGCTTTTATCCCAGTTAACGGGTGCCGCATTACTAACGCTTGCGTTGTCCGAGGTTTTTATCGCGCTCCAGCTAACGGGCTCGTCTTTTCCGACATTTACATTTTCCCAGTTCTCAAAACCGGGGTTCGGTAATTGTTGTTGGGCCAGGAGGCCTGTTGTGGAAAAAGTGAAAATTATGGAAAAAAGTAAATTTCTGATCATCATTATTTGATTTAGTTCGTAATGATTCTCTTTTCTGATATTCACAAAAATACATTTTTTATAGATATGTATTACGGGATAAATCTCCGTTAGAATACCATATACCTTAAAAGTAAAATGACCTGTATTGTGGAAAACAAGCAGCATTACTTGCCGACAGGTAGGGCTTGTCTGGTGGCAGGACCGCATTATGGAATGCAGTTAATTCCGAAAATGTGATTTTTTATTTGCCGTGCAATGAAAAATATTATATTTGCACCCGCATTTGGGGCATTAGCTCATCTGGCTAGAGCGTCTGACTGGCAGTCAGGAGGTGATCGGTTCAAGTCCGATATGCTCCACTCTTAACCTCCGAAGTTCCACAGGAACGAAGGAGGTTTTGTTTTTTTAAACTTTTAGCCAAGCCCAATGTGGTTTGTAAGCGCTAATGAGTTATTCCACCACCTCAAAATAAAAAGAAATACTTGCGCCGTTTTCATCGGTAAGACTAAGCAAATGCCTGCCTTTCGGCGGACTCAGCGCCATGCGGTTGCTTCCCTGCGTAAAGCCGATATAGGTGCGATCCAGATTCCAAAACACCTTAGTATGCGCGTCTTTATGCGACACTTCAAAGACCACGGCTCCGCGTTGTCCGCCCGTCTCGTGGGGGATAAAGATCTTTGCCCCCGGACGGGGATAAACCATTTCCATCACTTTTCCGCTCATGGGCGCGCAGCCGCTTTTGTAGGGCGGAGGCGGAAAATAGTCCGGATGTCGTTGTTTGTAATACCAGGCCTGCACCGGAGGAAGCACGAACCATTTCCGGTGTTGCATACGGCTCACCGCCTCACAACGGCTGGTTACCCGGTAGCGGCCCGTGGCATCAAGATGAATCAGTTTATGGTAGGGGCATAGCCGGCTTTGGGCTGCTTTGCGGGGCATCAGTTGTACCGTGCTTTCCGGACAATCGGGCCCGGCACGATAGCCGCTTTTGCTACAGATTTTAAGCTGAGCCATCTCTTCCACCGGCTTTTCAAACCAGGCCGCTGAGGCGGGCAGTAAATTGAAGATTTGAAACATCAAGGGGGCCGCCGTGGCGATACCCGTCATGCCTGCACGGCCCTCACCGTCGGCATTGCCTACCCAAACGCCTACCAGATAACGGGGGTTCAAACCAAGCGCCCATGCGTCACGAAAACCGTGACTGGTTCCTGTTTTCCATGCGATTTGCCGGGTGGAGGAAAATAAATCCCAACCGCTCTCGTCCTGTGGCCGCTGCAGGCCTTTCATCGCCTCCAGGGTAAACCAAATGGCCGAGGCGCTCAGCTTTTTACCTTTGGTTTGCGGAGCCTGATGTGTCCCTTCGATTAATGGCTCGTGCCAGTCGGAGAGGTAATAGCCGCGCTCATAATAATTGGCCAAAACCCTTGCCATGGAAGAATATGCTCCGGCGAGGTCCCATAGTTTCACTTCGGCTCCGCCCAGGATTAAACTCAAACCGTAATTATCGGCACTGCGGTCGATGGTGGTAAATCCCAGGTCTTGCAACTTATCTTTGAAATGCTGCACGCCATAAGTTTGCAATTCGCGCACGGCAGGCACATTAAGCGATTGTTGCAGGGCCTTGTCGGCGGGAACCACGCCGGAGTAGTGGTGGTTGAAGTTTTGTGGCTTGTAGCCGCTGATGCTGGTCGGGATATCGGGAACCAGCATTTGGGGCAGCAACAGGCCTTCGTCCAGTTGCGCGGCATACAAAAAGGGTTTTAAGATGCTGCCCGAACTGCGCCGGGCCTGAATCACATCTACGTAATTTCCGTGCTTTTTTCCGTCGGGAGTGTGTGGGGTATTGCCCAGATAAACAATCACATTTCCCGATTTTATTTCCACCACGATTACCGCCGCGTTGAAAATATAATTGGCTTGCAGGCGCCGGGCGTATTGCCGCAATTGCCGATAAGCTACCCTTTGCAAATCCTTATCGATATGTGTTTTGAAAACAGCACCGCTTGATTCCTTCGTCAGGCGATTCAGAAGATGCGGCGCCAGGGCGGGCAGGGCTTTAACTTTTCCCGGCAGGGGCTCGGCGACGGACAGGGAATAGGTGAGCGAATCGATAATTTGATCGCGGAGCAATTTGTTTAGCAGGCGGTTTCGTTTGGCGCGGAGTTTTTCTTCGTTTTTCCCTGGAAAGATAAGGGAAGGCGCATTGGGCAGCACGGCCAGCGTCGCCGATTCGGCCCAGTTAAGGTCTTTGGAGCCGCGCCCGAAAAAGCGCCAGGAGGCCGCTTCCAAACCAACCACATTACTGCCGAAGGGAGCGTTTGAGGCGTACATCCGTAGGATTTCCTCCTTGCTGTAGCGAATATTGAGCCGTGTGGCCAAAATGATTTCCTTAAACTTCTGCCAAAAAGTGCGCTGGGGATTATCATAGGCCAGGCGAATGCATTGCATATCAATGGTACTGCCGCCGCTCACAATTTTTCCGGCACGGATATCCTGCCAGGCGGCACGGGCCAGCGATTGCAGATTTACCCCCGGATGACGGTAGAAATACCGGTCTTCGAAGCGGATGATACATTGTTTGAATTTGTTGGGAACGCTGTCGATTTCCGGGAAACGCCATTGCCCGTCAGCGGCGACATGTGCTCCGAGCAATTGGTCGTTTTGGTCGAGAATAACGGTGCTCAGTGGTTTGTCGAATAATTTTTCGGGGAGCGAAAACCAATAAATAATAAGGAATAGAAGGGCAAAAAGCCCGAGTGTCTGTTTTTTGTTGCTCCGCGAAAACATGGTTTTTAGGCGGAATTACTCCAGATGTTTTTCGTTCTTAGGTAAGTGTCGCTGAATTTCTTCGCGACTGATTCCGGAGATAATCAAATCCTGATTGAGAATAAAAATCCCGATTTTATCGATGGGCAAGGTTAAGACATAAGCCCGTCCTGTATTGCTTTTGGGAATATAATGGCGGCGATATTGCGGATTTAAGCGTTCGAGTTCCCGATGGTCCATATCCAACCAATCGGCCAGTTGCTTGAAATGCAGTTCGGTTTTCACATAAACCGTATCGGTTTGATAATAGCTCAGCTCATTTCCGGAATGCGGCTCAATATTATGGGCATAGGCATATTTCATAAAATAATTTACCGCGATAAAAGCCGGCACATAAGCACGGGTTTCCCGGGGCAAATATTGACGTACCACCCAATAATCCATTGATCCGCCTGCCCGCCGGATGGCTTTGTTTACATTGCCCGGCCCGGCATTATAGGCCGC
>CAYUAN010000370.1:0-3139 GCA_964442545.1 uncultured Prolixibacteraceae bacterium
GATTGTGAACACGGGCTGTAATCTTACGACTGATCCCCATATAGAACATCCCTGTCGTAAATGCCAATAGAGTAGTAATAAATACTCCGAGAAGCGTCATCCAAATATCTCCCATCATTTATCTATTTAATAATTGATTACTAAAAATTAACAATATCACAATAAAAATCAACACATAATATGCATATGTCTGTCCGTTTCCGGTATAGATTCTTCGTACAAACATAAAGAAGGAGTACAAACCATCGGCAATATTATCATATATGTCACTCATCTTAAACTTATACAAAGGAGACAAGGCTCTCTCAAAAGGTTTGTAGAAGTCTAATGCATAATGATAGTTGTCTTCTTCCCTAATCGGCTCTCCTGAATTGGAAATATCTTTGGTTGTAACATAACGTGTTCCTTTTCTGCCTTTTAGCATTATAAATATTGCAAAAACAACAAAGACAGCCATTACGATCAGAGAAACGACACTCAGATCGACGGAGTCACCATATACATTTGTCAGTACTGACATTTGCCATTGTACTCCGCTAAATCCCATTGTTGCGTTCATCGCATTGGCAATAGGTTTTAATACGAATCCGGGAAATGTACCGGTAACTATCAGAAGGACTGTGAAAAACAGCATCGGAACAAGCATCATCAAAGGTGCTTCTTTCACATGCTCAAATTCTTTTTCCTCTTGTCCCAAGAATATTCCATACAAAAACCGGAATGAATATAAGAATGCAGCGGTACTGGAAAAGAAGATTACGATCACCAAGAAATAATGATTGGAGCCAATCAATGATTCGTAGAGCATCCATTTTCCGACGAATCCACCCAAAGGAGGAATTCCTGCCAGAGCGATAATTGCGACCATCGCTGTTATGAAAGTCAAAGGCATTTTACGAATCAAAGCTCTCAATTTGTGCATATCCGTAGTTCCCGCTTGTTTTTCGATAGCGCCGACGACCATAAACAAAGCCCCTTTGAACAAAGCGTGCAATATGGCAAGATAAATCGCTGCCATAAAGGCTAAGGGAGTGCCGATAGCAATACCTGTAATGATATATCCCAACTGGGCGACGGAAGAATAAGCCAATAATTTTTTTACATCATTTTGGATCAATGCATAAATGGTAGCCATCACAGCGGTAACGGCACCCAACCAAGCGATGATTTGACTCAAAATAAAGTGATTGGAGACCATAGCAAGTTTTATCATCACCAATGCCAATCCATATACTCCCATTTTGGACAAAACGCCGGAGAATAAGGTGGTATAAGACATAGGAGAATTGGAATATGCACCTGCTGCCCAAATATGCAGGGGCATCATCGCCGCTTTCACACCGAAGCCAAACACGAATAAAATACCCAGCAATAATTGATAATTATACTCCATTCCGCCGAAAGCGGTAAATAAATCATTCCAAAGGATAGAGCCGGTTTGTGTTTTGACAAGCACGATGGCGGTCAGCATTGCATAAGCTCCTAAGGCACTAAACAGGATATAAGTAATCCCGGTTTTGTTGGTTTTATTACCATTGTATATGACGATAAAATATGAACTCCAAGTCATTATTTCCCAGAAAATAAAGAAGGAAACAAAGTCTTGACTCATAAGAATTCCGGTCATTGCACCCAATCCCAAGAAGAAATTCATATAAAAATAGCCCAAATTTTCCTTTCCTTTCATATAAGGAATAGAATACAGAAGGGCAGCACCTCCAATGACAACCACCAATGCTTCAAAGATATAAGCAAAAGAGGTCATGTCCCAGAGCAAGTCGAAGCCTGCGATCTGAAAACCGGTAGCTTCAAACTGCGGAATCGTGAAAAAGAGTGCTATAGGTAGCAGTCCTACGGTCGCAACTACGATGTCGCGAAGCATTGCATTCACTTTATTGGCCGCATAGACCAATATTGCTCCTGCAAAATAAATTAATAATATCAATATTAAGTTGTTCATTATCTATTATTTATTTATTCAACACTATATTAATATACTCCGTACGATTCATCAAATCATCGGCGGCGGCATGGATATATCCGATCACAAGATCGGGATAAAAACTCACAACCAATATCATCAAAGTCAAGGCAACCATTGAAATATAAGCATTCATCGTAGGACGTTTATACTCCATTTCCATTACGGGTTTGTAAAAATACATTCTGTTTACCACCCTGAAATAATAAACAACCTCAACCGTAGTAATCAGAAGTACCATGATAATGAGAAAAATCATTTTCAATTCGGCGGCGGCGATCAAGAAGTAGATTTTGCTCCAAAATCCTGAAAAGGGAGGAAATCCTGCGATTGCCAGTGCGCCAAAAGCAAACAAAGCCGCTGTGAAAGGCAGTTTCTTTGCCAAACCATTCAATTCGACAATCAATTTGTCTTTGGAATGATATACCATATAAGTTCCGCTAAGGAATAATAAGGATTTGATCAAGGCGTGATTAATCATGATAAACAGAGCTGCGAAGATGCCGGCTTTGGTTCCCAGTCCGAATGCGGCGATCACCAGTCCCATCTGTCCGATACTGGAATAGGCAAGCATTCTTTTTAATTTCTCTTGTCTGAAAGCAGAAATTTCTGCTATCGCCATTGTAATGATTCCCATGATAATCAGCAGTTCGACGGGCGACCCACCATAACCGAACAATGTAAATACGACTCTTGCCAAGGCATATACACCGGCTTTGACTACGGCACTTGCAAAAACAGCCGCCACAGGTCCCGGTGCTTCGGTATAAGCATCCGGTGCCCAGCCGTTAAGCGGGAACATTTCAGCTTCAATACCAAATCCGGTTAAGAAAAGAATAAATATCGTAATTTTCATACCGGTCGATACTTGATCCATTTTGGCAGCGATTTCCGCTATATTCAGTGTACCTACTTGTGAATAGAGAAGCATTATTGCGAGAAGCATAAAAGTGGAAGCCAGACTGCCGATCAATAAATACTTAAAGGCTGCTTCCGCTCCATTGCGATGTCTATAAAAAGCTGTCAGGGCATAAGCGGAAATAGCGGTAATCTCCATAAACACAAACATATTGAAAATATCACCAGTCAAAATCACACCATTGGCTCCGGTTATCAGCATCAATAAGAGTGTAAAATATTTTTGAGACTCGCTACCTT
>CAYUAN010000371.1:0-2108 GCA_964442545.1 uncultured Prolixibacteraceae bacterium
CAAAGCAAGCTTACCCAGTTGTGGAACCAGGATTTTCACGAAAGCGAAAAAGAGCGCGACCTTAGCTCCATTATCGACACCATCAGCAAATACTTCACTTTTGCCATACTGAGCATCGCCTTACTCGCGGCTATTTATTGGGGGCTGCACGACCACAGCAAAATCGTAATTGCCTTTACTTCGGTGCTTATTGTGGCCTGCCCTTGTGCCTTGGCGCTGTCCATTCCCTTTACCTACGGAAATGTGATGCAAATTTTCGGACGCATCGGTTTTTATCTTAAAAAATCGCAAGTGGTGGAATCGCTGACCCATATCGATACGGTGGTTTTTGATAAAACGGGAACCATTACCTATATCGACGCCATGTCGGTTGAATATCACGGCGAGGCCTTAAGCCCCAAGGAAATACAATTGGTAAAAAGTCTGAGTCGCCAGTCGAAACACCCTTTGAGTGTGGCCGTTTACGAATATCTTGAAGGAACACTTATTGACGATGTGGACGATTATATGGAAATCGCCTCATCGGGCATCAAAGGTGTGATTGAAGGACATAAAATGCGGATGGGCTCAGCCGAATTTGTAGGTCTGGAGCAACCTAAAGCCGAGGTAAACAAATCGGTGGTACATCTGGCAATCGACGGGAAGTATAAGGGATTTTTCAGTATTGCCAACAAATACCGTGACGGTATCGAAGAGGTAGCCGGGGAACTGAAAAAGAAATTTGACATTCACATTATCTCGGGTGATAATGATGCCGAGCGCGAACGTCTTCTGGAATTGTTCGGGCCTGAAACCAAATTGTATTTTGACCAAAGCCCGGGGGACAAGCTCGACTATATCCGCTCATTGAAAGAGCAAGGCAAGAAAGTGCTGATGGTAGGCGACGGATTGAATGACGCAGGAGCACTGAACGAGAGTTATGTGGGCATCAGCATTGCCGATGATGTATTTAACTTCTCCCCCGCCAGCGATGCCATACTGGAGGCCAAAAAATTCACCATGCTTCCGCAATTCCTGCACTATTCGCATCGTGCGATGCATATTGTTTACGCCAGTTTTGCCATTTCGTTTTTATACAATCTGGTTGGGTTGTCATTCGCCGTCAGCGGACTCTTATCACCGATTATCGCCGCCATACTGATGCCGGTCAGTTCGGTTTCCGTGGTGGCTTTCGTAACGCTTTCCTCGCGGCTTTCGCTACGCAAACTCTTGAAATAATTATGCCCTTGCGGCAAAAAAAGAACGTATTATGGAACAAGCTCTTCATCCTGATTATCATGAATTGGTTCAAAGACAAAACGATTTTTTCAACACCAATGAGACCAAAGACCCTGAATTTCGCATCAGGCAACTCAAACTGTTGAAATCGGTATTAAAGTCGAACGAAAAACTGTTGGATGAAGCGATATATAAGGATTTCCGCAAATCGAGTTTTGAAAACTATGTAACGGAATTATCCATCATTTACCACGAGATAAATCTGGCGATGGGCAATCTGAAAGACTGGAGCCGCAAGAAACGGGTATCCACACCCGCCTCGCTCCTGCCCGGCAAAAGCTATATCCTGCCCGAGCCGCTGGGGACCACCTTGATTATCGGAGCGTGGAATTACCCCTACCAGCTTTCCATATTGCCGGCGGTATCAGCCCTGGCAGCGGGAAACACCGCTATCATTAAACCTTCGGAACTGGCAATGAATACCTCCAATATTATTGCCCGAATCATTAACGATAATTTTGACGAGCGGGTATTAAAAGTGGTGGAAGGCGGTGTTCCCGAGACTACGGCCCTTTTGAACGAGCGGTTTGATAAAATATTTTATACCGGAGGCGGCAAAGTGGCCCGCATCATTATGCGCGCGGCAGCCGAGCATCTGACGCCTGTCACCCTGGAACTGGGCGGCAAAAGTCCGGCTTTTGTATTTGGAGACGCCCAAATTAAAACCACCGCAAAGCGCCTGGTATGGGCAAAATTCCTGAATGGCGGACAAACCTGCGTAGCCCCTGATTATCTGCTGGTAGAAAAAGGGGTAAAAGAAAAACTGATTGAAGAAATCGGCAAACAGATTACCGCAATTCACGGAGAAAATCCCAAAGAAAGCGAGGCCT
>CAYUAN010000372.1:0-5218 GCA_964442545.1 uncultured Prolixibacteraceae bacterium
TCGGGGTTTTGCGATTTTCGTTGCAAGCGGATTGCCTGCTCTTTGCCGGTGGTATAATACAATTGCAGCCGGCGATTGCCCTGCAAGGCCAGATTATAGAGTATGGGAACAAAGATCGCGTGTGCCGTGATATTACTGTTGTCGCTGCCAAATGACGCGGTAAAAAGATATACCAGGGCGTTTTGGCGCAGGTATTTTTTCAAAAACGGACTGCCGTCGTCAAACTTAATCAGCGTAATGCCCGAAGTACTGTTTTGCAAGAGCGCATGGGAGCGGAAATAAGGCATATCCACATTATCCGGCAACTTAAACGTATGGCCTTCCAAATCGAACACATCACTATACTCCGGACTTTCCACATCCATCCAGGTCAGCTGTGCCCGGGCCGTATCCATACGGGCAAAAAACGGAATATTAATCGCCTTGCTTAAATCCTCAACAGCACTTCCCACAGCAGATTTTCCGGGGATAATTATCAGACTGCCGCCATTTTTCAGGTATTTGTCCAGCTCCATCAACAGACCGGAAGAGAAGTCCGGTAATTGGTCCAGAATCAGCACATCGTATTCGGGCAAACGGGCATAGTCCACACGGGTATATTTTTGAGTCGTAAAGTCAAAAAGCGAATCCCCGCCAAACAATATTTGCAAGGCGTTTTCCGTAGCACCGGAATTGATGCAAAGCATCTTAATCCGTTCCGAAATGTTAAAACCAAAATAAAAGCGGTCGTCATAAGTTACAGGGAAATCCCGCAGCTCGAGCCGCGCGTGAAACACCCCGGCCGAATCCACCCGGAAAACCATTTGCTCCTCGCGCGTCTCCCCTGCTTTCAGATCCACACCGGCAAGGGCTTTTTGTTTTTGATTAACAATCAAACTTACGGGCAACTTCTCCACATCCCTGTCCGAAAGATTTTTAATACGGTAATGCAGTTTCAGCAAACTTCCTTTTTGCAATACGGGCCGTTCAAACCAGCAGGAATCAATAAACACATTGTTTTGCGCGGCGGAAATCAAGGGAAGCAGATTAAGTTGCAAATTACTATCCGTTTTCCAGGCGGCGATATCCGCTTGCGATTTCTGAAAATCGCTGATTAAATACAATTCCTGCTGCGGATTGTTTTCGTTAATATCAAAGGTACGCACCCGGCTTATCACTTTCGACAAAGGCTGCGAAGCGTTTTCGATATGCACCTCATCCAGCAAACTCAAAAACTCATCACGGTTTACATAACGGTTTGAAGCCGGAGCCGGATTGTTGAGCAGCAAGCGGAAATTGTCCGACGCCTGATAAGCCAGGGCAATCTCACGGGCTTTTTTACGGCCCTCTTCCAGCAAATTTCCTTCGGCCGATTCGGATTGCATACTGAATGAATTATCCAGAAATATACTGACATAATTGGCCGCCGTCTTTCGCTTTTTCTGTTGACTCAGCGGGATAAACGGACGGGCAAAAGCCAGCACCAGAAAAGTTATGGCCAGAATGCGACTTATCAGCACCAGGAGATGGCGCCATTGCGAATGCCGCTTGCTTTGCTGCTGCACATTACGCAAAAAGCGCACATTGGTAAAATACACCTTCTTAAAACGCTTGAAGTTAAAGAGGTGAATAATTACCGGAATGGCAATGGCAAAAAGACCGTACAACAATTCTGGATGGTAAAAACTCATAAATGATTTTTAAGTTTTAGCAAGCAAATGTAGCTAAATTTGGCACGGGAAAAAGAGTCAATATCAGACTGAGCCACACAAATTCCCCCGAGCCCACAAATCAAATTTTGGCTATATTCGCCCTCAAATTATAAATACACACACATGATTCGTATTCTTAGTCTCAGTCTGCTAATGGCCCTGGCCTTTAGCGGAGCCGTACAGGCACAACAAGACAGCACCACCGCAAAAAAAGTCCTGACCCATGATGTTTACCCCCATTGGAAGAATCTGCGAAACCAACAGATTTCCGCCGACGGCAAATGGGTTTCCTATGAAGTTTATGAGCAAAAAGGGGATGGCTATCTGTATCTGTACAATACCGAAAGCGGTAAACTGGATTCCATCGCCCGGGGTAAAAAAGCGCGCATCGCGCCCAGTTCCGACTATATGGCTTTTCTGATTGTGCCGCAATATGACACCTTGCGCAAAATGAAGCTGGATAAAGTGCCGAAAAAGAAACTCCCCAAGGACAGTCTGGGCATCTGGATTTTTTCCAAGGATACAATTATCAAAATACCCAAGGTAAAGAATTTTGATATGGGCAATGAGGACTCACCCTGGATGCTTTATGTTATGGCCGAGCCGAAAAAGGAGGCCAAGCCCGAGAAAAAGAAAAAGGGATTTTTGTTTTTCGGAAAAAAGAAAAAAGAGGCCAAACCCGAAAAAAAGATTAAACAGGACGGCGATTATATCATTATCTATAACCCGATTACGGATAAGCGCCACGAATTTGAGCATATTGACGAATACCGGATAAACTATTTCGGAACGAATATCGCCCTGATTTCGAATCTGGAAAAAGACAGCACAGAAGAAACTCTGGTGCGGATTTTCAATACCGGTCAGGAGAAAAATTTTGAACTGATGCATCGCCAAGGCCATGCCGCAAAGATTAATATGGACCGCAAGGGCGGACGGGCCGTATTCCTTTTTGCTGCCGATACCGCCAAAAAGAATAAGGTTTATGATTTATATTTTTGGTCGTATGGCGATACCGCGGCGCAAATGATTGTGGATACCCTTAGCACAGGAATGATCGCGGGTTGGAGTCCCAGCGTAAATATGCGCCCCTATTTCTCATTTGACGGAACACGGGTGTTTTTCGGAACAGCCGAAAAGCCCGTTCAGGAGCCCAAGGACACATTGTTGGGGGAAGAAAAATATCATGTGGATGTTTGGAATTACCGGGACCCGCTTTTGCAACCGCAACAAAAACTAAATAAAAACAGGGAGCTAAAGCGCACCTATGAGGCCGTTTATTTTGTAAACGATAAAAGGATGCAGCAATTGGCGGACACCAATATGCGCCGGGTTCAGGTAGCTCAAAGAGGCAATGCCCGTTTTGCCATAGGCTACGCCAGCCAAAAATATGAACGGGAAATCAGTTGGGACGGCTGGTATAATGATATCTATCTGGTGAATGTGCTTGACGGAAGCCGCGAGTTGGTACTGGAGCGGCATAGCGGATATGCGGCACTTTCCACCGATGGCAATTACCTGGTTTATTACAAAAAACAAGACAGCTGCTGGTATGTGTACGATCACCGGGCACGCCAACACCGGAACCTCACAAAAGGCCTCGATGTGAATTTTTACGACGAGCTTAATGATGTGCCGCAACTACCCGATGCTTACGGCCTTTCCGGCTGGTATCGCGGAGATAAATATGTGGTTATTTACGACCGCTACGATTTATGGCGATTCGACCCAACGGGGAAAACAAAACCCGTAAACCTTACCAACGGATATGGCCGCGAACATAAAATCCGTTTTATCGGCATCACGTTGAACCGGGAATATCACTGGTATTTTAACGATGAGAATCCGCACCTTCTGCGGGCGTTTAATGAAGAGACGAAGCAAAGCGGTTTTTATCAGCTCGATTTGAATGAAGGCAGCGGCCCGGCGGAACTGATTATGACTGATCATAGCTATTTATATCCAAAAAAGGCCTTATTGGCCAACAAACTTATTTGGCGCCGCATGTCGTTCCGGGAATATCCGGATTTATATATCTCTACAAGCGATTTTCAGGATATCAAACGTATTTCGCACACCAATCCGCAGCAAAGCGAATACCTCTGGGGAACGGTGGAATTGGTAAAATGGAAGGCCTTCGACGGGGAAGAATTGCAAGGATTATTGTATAAACCCGAAAACTTCGACAGCACGAAAAAGTATCCGGTAATTGTGTATTTCTACGAACGGTATTCGAATGATATACACAATCATTATATCCCCAAGCCCAGCCATTCCATTGTGAATTTCACGGAATATGTAAGCAATGGCTATATCGTTTTTGTGCCGGACATTACCTATAAAGTGGGGCATCCGGCCAAGTCGGCTTATAATGCCGTGGTAAGCGGTACGGAGTTTATCAAAAAATACCCCTGGGTGGACGGTAAACATATCGGCATCCAAGGCCAGAGCTGGGGCGGTTATCAGGTGGCCATGCTGGTTACCATGACCGATATTTATGCTTGTGCCGAGTCGGGAGCGCCCGTAAGCAATATGTTTAGTGCTTATGGCGGTATTCGCTGGGGCTCGGGCTTAAGCCGCGCTTTTCAGTATGAAAAAGGCCAAAGCCGTATCGGAACCACTCCTTGGGAAAACCCGGAATTGTATATCGAAAACTCCCCCATTTTCCATGCGGACAAAGTAAATACACCCCTGCTGATTATGCATAATGATAAAGACGGTGCCGTACCGTGGTGGCAAGGGATTGAGTATTTTACCGATTTGCGCCGCCTGGGAAAACAGGTATGGATGCTTAGCTATAATAACGACGACCATAACCTGATGAAATGGCCCAACCGTGTGGACCTGAGCATCCGTATGATGCAGTTTTTCGACCATTTCCTAAAAGGAAAACCGATGCCCGTATGGATGTCGAAAGGTATTCCGGCCACGGAAAAAGGGAAAGTTACGGGCTATGAGTTGGACGAGAGATAGAAGTTGGGGCATCGACTCCGCTCGGCCACCTGGAAGATGGAAGACAGAAGCCGGAAGACGGAAGATGGGGCCTAGATTCCGCGAGCGCGAAGCGGACTTATCCGTGCCCAACCCAATTACCAAAGGTCATCGAGCGTAGTCGAGATGCCCGTGGCTTATAACTTTTTGAACCATTCTGCAAACAAAAACCAAGCGCAGCAACCCGTCCTGCCGGCACAGATTCCGCGAGCGCGAAGCGGACTTAAACCGTGCAAAACCCAACTTTCTCAAAAAATCCACCGAGAAAGAATCCCCCTTTAGTTCCCCCTTTTTCAAAGGGGGACAGGGTTTTAGCCGTTTTTTCTTTGAAAAAACCGGCTAAAACAATTTGCAGCGAACGCTTGAAAAACAATAGAAAAACCGCTGGGATGCCAACTTTAAAATTTCCGCTTTACTTACCACCGCTGCGCTGTCCCCCTTTGAAAATGTGGGTCGGGGGGATTCAAATTCAGAAGCCGGGGCCTCGTCTCCGCTTGGTTTCCTGGAAGACAAAAAAGCTGGAAGACAGGGCCTCG
>CAYUAN010000373.1:0-3547 GCA_964442545.1 uncultured Prolixibacteraceae bacterium
ACATCAAGGTTAAGGGCCAGCCTATTTTGAAATAATCTTTAAACTTATATCCACCCGGGCCAAAGACCATCAGATTGGTTTGGTAACCGATGGGCGTCATAAAATTCGCGGCAGCGGCAAAAGCGACCAGCAGCACAAAAGGCACCGGATTGAGCCCTTCGCTATGAGCAAAGGACAGGGCCACGGGAAAGGTCAGGGCTACGGCTGCCAGATTGGTAATATAGGCCGCCAAAACCGTAGTAACAAAATACAAACCGGCCATAATACCGATTACGCCCAAAGGCTTGAACAGAGGCAAAAGCCCATGCACGATGATATCGGCAGCGCCCGTCTTGGTCATGGCCGTTCCCAATGCCAGGGAAAGGGCGATAATTACAATCAGGTCGAAATCAATGCCCCGCATCAGGTCTTTGGGATGAGCAATCTTAAAAGCTACCGCCAGAAGCATGGTCAGGCTTACCCCGAAAAAGAGGGGAAGAATGTTGAGCACCGACAATGTGATTGCCGTCAGCAGTCCGCCAACCAGCACGGTACCTTCCAGCACCTGCGGTTTGTAATAGGCCGGGGCTGATGTGAGAATATAGAAATCCGTGATGCGCTTAATACGGGAGTTAAAGTCCTCGCCCGATATCAGGAGCAAAACATCACCCGAACGCAAACGGATGCTTCCAATCTTACCGGAAACCTTTTCACCATTACGATGCACGGCGATTACCACCGCGTCGTACTGGCCGCGAAAACCGATTTCCTTAATCGTTTTACCTACCATTTCGGAATTGTGCGACAGCACCACCTCCACCATATTGGTATTATTCTTTTTGCTGTACATCCCCAGCTCCACCGGCTCCAGCCCGTCAATTCGCGTTAAAATATTGGTAATCGTATTGGTATCGCCCGCGAAAGAAAGAATATCGCCTTCCTCAATAAGTTGCGATGGCAGTACCGGAGAAATATCTATTGCCCCTTTATGAATCTCGGCCAGGAAAAGGCCCTTCAAATTTCTTAATCCCGCCGCGTGTATGCTTTTCCCAATCAGGGATGACTTACGGGTAACGACGGTATCCACGATATATTTACGCGGGTTTTCCGAAATATCTTCCACCGGGGGCTTGCGCTCGGGCAGTAGTTTGTCGGAGAACAAAAACAAATAGACGATGCCCAGGAGCAACATGGGCAATCCGACCAGAGAAAAGTCGAACATCGACAGGCTGAACGACTGTTCCATAATTGTCTGGCTCTCCACAAAACCATTTACAATCAGGTTGGTGGAAGTACCAATCAGGGTAATGGCGCCACCCATTATGGCCGCGTAAGACAACGGAATCAATAATTTGGAAACCGGTACATTATACCGATTCCCCCAATTGGAAACATAGGGCATCAGTATAGCTACCAGTGGTGTATTATTCAGAAACGAAGACAGAGGCGCGACCGCCAGCATCATCCGCAAGCGAAACATTTTCGGGTTATCGTTTTTGCGGTTGAGCACATAGTTGAAAAAACGGTTTAAAATCCCTTTCTTGCGAATGATATCACCGATAATGAGCAGGACCACAATCAGCCATATTTGCTCATTCCCGAAGCCCGACAGAATTTCTTTCGGACTCAGCACGCCGCTCAGGCCCAGTGCGAGCACACCCACCATAAAGGTCATCGCCGTGCCCATCCAGCCAAAATAAAGCGAGAGGAGAATAAAGGCAATAACAATAAAAACGATGATTTGTTCCATAGGCCTGTCGGGAGATTATCTCCGGCTTTTCACCACAAAATAAGGGTTTAACAAATGCTCTTTATTATATACCAGAGGGGTATTATCCAATTGGTTTACCGAGCCACCGGCCGCCAGCACTATGGCGTGTGCCGCAGCGGTATCCCACTCCATGGTCGGGGCGATACGCGGGTAAAGATGGGCATTACCTTCGGCGACCTCCACCAATTTCAGCGAGCTTCCTTTCGAGGTAAATTCTACTTCCTTAAAATCCCTGGCGAAACGCTCGATATATGCCCTGGTCTCTTCGTTCAGATGCGAGCGGGAGGCTACCACACGCAATATGTCGCCGGGCTGTTTCGTATGAATAGCTTCCGCCTTATCCAAAGCACTTCCTTTGGCCTTGAAGGCCCCTGCTCCAACGCTGCCCCAATAGAGGGTGTCCGTTACCGGAACATAGACCACCCCAAAGAGGGGTTTACCGTTTTCAATCAGGGCGATGTTCACGGTAAACTCACCGTTGCGCTTGATAAATTCCTTGGTGCCGTCCAGCGGATCCACCAGCCAGAATTTATTCCACCGTTTGCGTTCCTCGTAAGGAATAGCGGCACCTTCTTCGCTCAAAACCGGATAGCCCGTATCGTTTAATCCTTCCATAATGACCCGGTGGGCGGCTTTATCCGCCTTGGTCAAGGGGCTGTTATCCGCTTTTTGCTCCACCCCGAAATCTTCTGAATTATAGACTTCGAGTATGGCCCGGCCGGCTTTAATGGCGGTATCTATTATTTTTTTTATATCCATCAGGAAAGCGCTTTTACTTCTTCTCGAACTGATTTCTTTATCTCCTGCCACTCAACATCAACAATCATTTCGGGCATTGGGTCTTTCTCTGCATCTTCAAAATAAATCAAACTTTTCAATAGCAAATACTCCGAAGCATCAGTAAACTTTTGCTTATATAATTTTATTAATTCTTTCAATCGATATTCCTTTAATAGAAAATATAAATCGACAAAGTCCTTTTTTGTTCCTCGTCCTGTAATTGCAGCCAATTTCATAGCAGCAATATCAGGTATAGCGGCAAGCCTGATTCCATCCTCTACAATTAAATCTTCCAGCCAATGATAATTATAATTTACCAAATCAACTTTAATTCCGTTAACTGATAAAACAAGAATATTTTTAGTTTGTTTGATTTTTTTTACCGTATTAAAATAATCTAAAAAAAAATCATCTAATAAATTATCCCAATCAGTATTAATCGTACCGAATAAATCTATATCAATAGATTTCCTGTGGCCGATATGCAATGCTAAAGCCGTACCGCCTACAAGGCGAGTATCAGCTAAGGCTTCTGTTTGCATCAAAGACTTTAGAAGTCTAAATGTTTCTGTATTGATTGTTGTTCGGTATAACAACGAAATGATTCTTTTGGTTCATCAGAAATAGTCGCGATAAAGTTCAAAGTTTTCTTATCCAAACTACGAAAGTTTTTAGCGGATGCGACAATAGTATCCAATCCGTAAATCTCTTTAATCAAACGCCAATCATCCATTAAACCGTATTCTAAAACCTGACGAATGATATAGTCTTTATCTCTGTCGGTATCCAGTTTATTACGGTCGGTATCCCAGAAAAGATGGGAGGAGAAATTTGGTTTGTTTTTTGGTTTTAACATTAAGGAATAACAATTTCTACAAAACCCCTACAACCTAGAATCTACCACATCCTTGGGCAGTATTCCTTTTACGTCGTAGATTATGGCGCCGGATTTTTTGAAACGCTGGTAATCCAGCTCTTTGAACTCATTATGAGCCACAGCCAGGATTATACAACCGT
>CAYUAN010000374.1:0-3430 GCA_964442545.1 uncultured Prolixibacteraceae bacterium
GCTAACATCTAGACAGGCTCGATGACCTCTGGGAAAAGAAATATTCCGAGCAAGGCGAGGATAAGAATCCGCGGTAAACATTCGCTAAAATCCAAATTCGCGATTTCCGCGTATCCATCTGCGATAATCCGCGGTAAAAACACAAATTCGTAAATGAAAAATCAAAAATCAGAAAAGGCTAACATCTCGACAGGCTCGATGACCACATTACACCGTTGATATCAACAAGACTAAATCAGCCCTTCATAAAAGCGGTACGTATCCACCTGCTTCGTCGTTTCGTTCTTCAGGCTTTCCTCCCAAACAGGTTTAAGATTTATTTCCTGATTCTGCGCGACACTGTCGTAGCGGCTGGTAAAGGTCCCGTAGCGATGCTCATCCTGCGGTAGCTTTTCGAAGAAATCAAAAATCTTGCTCAACAGAAAATAAACCCCGTCATTGGAATCCGCCGTGACGCTATATGCCAGAAAATGCGGTTTCTTTTCCTGCAGATAGTTTGTAAGATGCTCCGAACTTAAGTCCGAAAGAGCCATTTCCCGTTTACAGATTTGCTCGAAGGCTTCCCGGGTCAGGCTGAAAATCAAACTATGTCCCGCGTAATAACCCGACACATCCGCCAAAAACAGATTGATATCAGGCAACAGGCGAATGGCTTGCTCCACAAAAGCGCTTTTCAGATGATAGTTCGGGTGATACTGATGCCGGACATAGCGCAGGATTTTATCCAGCTCATCCGGTGCCTGAATGGTATGCAGGCGCTCGGGCTCAAGCACAATCCGGTTTTTGATATCCTTGAATGAGGGCAGCCCCTTATCCAGGGCAGAGAGGGAATATTTGCGCAGCTTAAAATCAAAATAGGTGGGAATGGGTTCGGTGCTGTTAAGGTTGCGCACCAACTGGCGCGGCAGGTAGGTGGCTTCAACCAGTTCCACCTCCTTCTCGGGTTTTACCAGTGTAATATTCTTCTCCCAGCGTTGCACCGTGCGCGCGTCGATATCAAGCAGCGCGGCTAAATCGGCCTGCGACAGATTTGTATATTCCCGGAAATCAATAAGCAGTTCCCCGATATTCGTATATTTTTTCATCCCCACCCAATAAAAAATTAATTGAAAATTTTAAGCTCCTAAAAATGATAAAATCAAAAACTTGTGCAGTTCTTTTTTTTGTTCGGGCAAATATAATAAAAGGCGAAGAATGCCGGGAAAAATAAATTTTCAAAAAAAATCACCAACACGACACGCCGTGTCGTGTTCTGTTAAAAATACCCGATATACTTTTGTCCCCGTAAAGAAAGGATGATAGAAACGAAAAAAGTGTAATAATATGGTATTGCATAATTTATATCAACTGGAAGATGAAAGCAGGGCGGCTCTTTATCGTGAAAAGCGGCGCTTGCGGAGTATTCGTTCCGTTAAGGAATTATTAAGCCAGTTGGATTTCTCGGTTGAGCGGATTCCGGAAGATAATCCGGAGCGTTTGATAGAGCTGTTGGAGGAATTGAAGGGCAGACGTTTGGATCAGGGGGAAGAAGAATTGGTACAAGAAATTTTTATGGTGCAAACGGAGCATTAGGTTAGTTTAACAATTAAGTGAGAATAAAAACACCACTTCGGAAATTTTGAAGTGGTGTTTTTTTTTATGGATAAATGGCTTAAACCATATCGTAGCATTTCTTAATTTTCTCAAAGGTACGGGCGATATCGTTGTCCAGTCCCACCGAGTAGCGAACCAGTCCCGGAGAAAGTCCCATCTTCTTTTGATCTTCCTCGGGTACTTCCGAGGAGGTACTTTTGCCGCTATTGCTAAACAAAGTACGGAAATAGCCCAGACTAACGGCCAGATAACCCACGCCTTCTTTTTGCATTAGCGTCATAAAACGGGAAGCGCGTTCCGGAGTTTCCAGGTCAATGGCGATCATACCCCCAAAGCCGTATTCCTCATTCATCATGCGCTTCATCAACTCGTGCTGCGGATGTGTCGGCAGGCCGGGATAGGTTACTTTAATCCCCAGCTCCGAAAAGCGTTCGGCCATATACATGGCGTTTTTGCTGTGCTGCTTCATGCGGATGGCCAGGGTATAAAGGTTTTTGTGGATGTTGGCGGAACGGTACGTATCCAAAACGCCGCCCAGCAACATGCTGGTTCCGTCATTCAGGTCAATCAGGCTGTTGATAAAATCCATATCGGCGCAAATAGCACCGGCCGTGGTGTCATTCTTTCCGTTGATAAATTTTGTCATGGAATAAACCACGATATCGGCACCTAATTGGGCGGGTGAAAAAATCATGGGGGAGAAGGTGTTGTCCACAACCAGTTTGGCGCCTTGCTTTTTGGCAATCTCCGACAAAGCGGGAATATCGGCAATCTCCAGCATGGGGTTGTCAATACTCTCGGAATAGATAATCTTGGTATTGGGCCTGATGGCTGCTTTTACCTCTTCCAGATTGCACATATCCACAAAGCTCACCTCAATATTAAACTTTGGTAACCAGTTTTTCATAAAGGCAAATGTCCCGCCATACAAAGTACGAGTGGCCACAATATGGTCGCCGGCATGTGCCAGCTGCAGGATTACATTGGTAATGGCTGCCATACCCGAACCCGTTACCCAGGCCGCTTCCGTACCTTCCATGGCCGCAAGGGCTTTTGACAATCCGAAGTTGGTCGGATTCCAGTGGCGGGAATACAGAAAAGCACCTTCACTTTCACCGTGAAAGCATGCGGTCATATCTTCGCCTGTTTCGAATGCGAAAGTTGCTGAGTCGTTTATTGCTTGGTTTACACCATTATACGCGCCCAGTTCGTGTACATCTTCCAGCTGACTTGCCGGATCAAAATTCTTTGTTTTCATATCTATTGGTATTAATGTTTATCAATGCGATTATGAAAGCAAATTTAAGTTATAATACGTTTATATTAAGTATAAATAGCTTTAAGCTTAAGATATGACACTTGACGTCTCAATAAATTAAAAATGTTTAAGATTTTTAATAATTATTAGGATTGAGATTTAAATTTCTAAACTATAAACCGGATATAAGTTTGGATGTTTCCCTGTGCTACTCTGTGAAATTAATAGTTGGCTATTGCACAAAGGGCATGAAGAAAACACGAAGTTTCACAAAGATTTTTGAGAACCATATAAGACATATAAGGACATATAAGTTATTCTTCCGCTAAATTTCTATAAGACTCATTAACAAAAGTTTTTTGCCCATCTTTGAATATATTTACGACATTAAAATTAATCAATAATCCTTCCGGAACATCCAATAACTTCATATAGGTAAGCAATTGAGCTTCATGTACCGGGTGAATCGTATCGACCGCTTTCAACTCAACCGGGAGTACGCCTTCAACCAGCAAATCACATCTTAAATCAGTTTCCAAAGCTTCGCCCTTATATTCAACCTTTACGGCAACCTCCGAT